>DAOOIV010000139.1 GCA_035384605.1 Phycisphaerae bacterium | reverse complement strand
GCTGGCGGCCAGGATGTTGTTGATAAGCTGCCGGCCGGTTGCCTTGTCTCCCTCCGGATTCGTCAGTTCCCTGTCTCGGTTCTGCCACAAGGTCGTCAGAATCGCGATCAGGTTGGTATGAGCGTCCTTTTCCTTGTCCCTGGTGTTCGGGGTGGCGCTGAGGATGATCAGTTGACGATTGCGGAAACAGCGGATCATCAGATTGATGATCTCGTCGCGATAGTAGTCGTACCGGTTGTAGAGCGGCATGGCGGTCGACCACCGGCTGGCAATGTCGATCCGGCGAACGTTTTCGGCGTGAAAGTCCTCCAGTCGCTGCTTTCCGCTCCAGAGCATCACGTCGTACTCGAAGAGGTATGGCAGGATCCCGATGCCCTCCTTGGGGGTCCAAGTGCGGATGGGCACGTAGGAGTAGCTGACGACATCCCCGCTGACGTAGCCGGGAGGCAGCTTCTCCCCCGACGGCCGCGTCGTCGAACCTCGCCAGACGCCGCCCTGGGTCTGTGCACTGACCGCGGCAAATACCATGACCATAGCAGAGAAGAGACAACCGTTCTTCCCGCACATCGATCTACTCCTTGCTCTGGGCTATTGGTCTGGGGCCGTTGAGGTGGCCGAACTGGTTGTAGACCACATCGTTGAACATGCGCATCTTGAGCGCCACGTACTCCCGATGCCAGTAGTCCAGCATCTCGGCCGAATAGGGCTCACCCTCGGGATGCTGCGGTGTGTAATGCTTGAGGACCCGATCGTAGTACTCGATGCCTCCGATGAAATGAGCCCCGTGTTCGCCTCCCTCCTGGAAACCACCGAAGGTCCACCAGGACAGGCCCACCCACGGTCCGGCCTTGAGATGCTCGTAGTACGATTCCATCGTCTCGATGGGCGTGGTGTAGCTCTGGCCCTCGATCTGGCCGCACGCCGCGATGTACCACATCATGACGTTCTTCGCGCCGGCCAGCTCGATGGCGCTCATCAGTGCGTGTGTATCGCTCCAGCATTCGGGCGTCCATGTCTGGGGATCGCCGCTGTTCTCGCAGACCCGCACTTGGACACCTTCAGGGTAGTATCGGGTGCGAATCCGCTGCCATTCCTCCGAATGGGCACGCACCTTCGCCCGGGGGATGGACAGATCCGCGGGATCGAACGGGCTGTGCTTGTGGCCCCAGTAGTGGTAAGCATCCACGCCGATGGCCTGGGTATTCAGCGGCAGCTTGACGCGTTTGTGCTCGTCCACGTCTGTCTGGCTGGCCGCATAACAACCGTTGTAGTTGAGCGCCGTGTAGCTGAGCATGTTGTACCAGCCTTTAATATGGCTGAAGGGACGTTGGCCATCCATCTCACGCAGCCGCACGTTCCGGTCAAAACCCGCGAACAGCTTCTCGAGCCCTTGAGTTCCCAGGCCGCATTCGCCCTCATCTCCGAGGCTGACGGCCAGGATGTTGTTGATGAGCTGCCGGCCGGTGGCGCGGTCCCCTTCCGGGCTGACCAGTTCCCTGTCCCTGTCGGCCCAGAGTTTCTCGAGGATCTCAGTGAGACTCCTGGAAGTGTCCTTGTCGTCGTTCTTTCTGGCTGACGGGCGGCCCCACAGGATGATCAACTGGCGGTTTCTGCGGCATCGGATCATCAGATTGATGATCTCGTCACGATACGAGACACGTCGGTTGTAGAGCTCGATGGCGGTGGACCATTGGCTGGCAATGTCGATCCGGCGGATGTTCTCTGCGTGAAACGCTTCAAGGGGCTTGCGGTCGTCGAGCGTCGTCAGAACGTACTCGAACAGGTAGGGCAGGATTCCTATGCTTTCGCTGGGGCTCCAGGTCCGGATGGGGACGTACGAGTAGCTGACCACATCGCCACGAACGTGGCCTGGCGGGAACCCCTCGGCTCGCTCCCCCGCCGGCCGCGAGGATGTTCTGACATCCGCCCCCGCTCCCAACACGAAGCCGGCAGGACCGGCGGCCATCACGGCGACCAGAGCAACAGCCTTCACCCACATCGGACCGTAGTCTCTATGCATGTTGCGTGCGTCCTTATCGTCCTCTACTGCTTCGGTGCCGGGCCGTTGAGGTATCCGAATTGGTTGTACACCACGTCGTTGAACATCCGCATGCGCGAAGCGATGAAACGCTTGCGGTAGTTTTCCAGCTCGGCCGTCGTGTAGGGCTTCCCCTTCTTGTTGGCCGGCGTGTAGTGCCGGAGCGTGCCGTCCAGGTAATCCAGCGTTCCCCCGCCGACGCCGCCGGTGTCAAACACCCACCAGCTCAGGCCGACCCAGGGGCCGGCCTTCACCGAGTCGTAGAACGCGTCCATGGTCTCGATCGGCGTGGTGTAGCATGAGCCGACAACATACTGCGTGTTGCCGATATAGATCATCATCGCCCGGCTGGCCCCGGCCAGGTCGATCGCCTGAAGCATGGCGTGGGTGTCGTTCTTGTGCTTGTGGTCCCAGGCATCACCCGCGGTTACGCGGAAATCGGGGCCGTAGTATTTCGTGATGACGTTCTGCCAGGCAATGGCGTGCTGAAGCACTCGGTCGCGCGGTACCCCGGGATCGTCCGGGTCAAAAGGGGTATGGTCAAAACTCCAGTAGTGATAAACGTCAACACCGATGAACTCAGAGTTCGCCGGCCATTTCACCTTGCCCTTGGCCAGATCTTCCTGGTTGGCCGCATAGCAGCCAATGCCGCAATGAACCTCGTTGTACCAGGTCTTGATGTGACGGAACGGGCGCTGGCCATCGATCAGCCGATTACGAATCTCTCTGTCAAACCTCTGGTTCAGCTTGGTCAATCCCTCCGTCTTGAGAATGCTGAGACCCTCATCGCCCAGATCGGCCATGAGAATGTTGTTGATCAACTGCCGGCCGGTCGCACGGTCGCCCTCGGGACTGACCAGGGTCTTGTCGCGGTCCTTCCATAGCCTCTCCAAGAGTGCAATAAGATGCTTGAAAGAGTCCTTCTCCGGCTTATTAGGGCTCGGGCGGGCCGGGAGCAGAATCAGTTGGCGGTTCCGAAAGCAGCGGATCATCAAGTTGACGACTTCGTCCTGCCATTCTCTGTGGCGGTTGCATAGCCCGATGACCGTCGACCACTTGCTGACCATGTCGATACGCCTGATGTTCTCGGCATGGAACGTCTCGAGGGGTGCGTCGCTTTCCCACTTTATCAGCCCGTACTCGAACAAGTAAGGACAGATGCCGAAGGCTTCCGCCCGGGTCCAGTACCGATTGGGAACGTATGAATAGCTCACGACGTCGCCTCGGACGTATCCCGGCGGGAGCGTTTCGCCGGCGGGAGTTGAGGCGGCAGGATTGACAGGATCGGCTAATGCAACTGTCCCCGCCGCAAGGCAGACGATGAACGATGGCAACAAGAGCTGTCTCACTTAGCGTCCTCCCATCAACAGCCGGGTGTGCAATCCGGTCCGGCCAAACAGGCTTGGAACAGGCCGAAATCAACCTCATCGACGTCTCCGTCGGAGGAGAGATCGGCGTCGATGCACTCCGGCGAACAAGTCTGCCCATGTCCCGACAGGCAGCCCTGCAGATGGCCGAAATCCGCCTGATCCACGTCGCCATCCTTATCGAAATCGCACGCTGACAACACGCGAACCTGCCAGGTGACCACGTCGGACCCCATGGAGTTGTCCGCCTGCACTTCGAACGAAAAGGTTTCGCCGAGATCGGCAACACCCGATGCCCAGCCGCTCACCAGGCCGGCGGCGTTCACCTGAATGCCGGTCGGACCCTGAAGAACAGACCACTCGACAGGTGGGGTCCCCTGCATGAGCCTCAGTTGTCTTTGGTACTGCGACCCAGGCGTCACGATCTCCGGCGATGGCGTCACGGCAGCGATCACGGGTCCCACAGGAGGCATCGCATCCATGAACGTGTCGAACGTGACGAGCGAGTGGCAATAGTGATTTGAGGGCACATCGGGAAATTCGGCATCCGGCAGATCGCGAATGTGCGGATCGGCGGGCGAAACGAAGACTCGCGGGTAACCGTTGCCGATCAGCCAATCTTGCGCGGCTTCATGCTTTGATCGCGGCACCACCGTGTCGGTCAGGCCATTGAGAATGGCGACCAGCAGATTGGTGTTGAGCGGCACGGCGGCCGTGTCAAACATGTCTTCGTCGACGTTGCCCTGCCGCGAGACGATCATGCTGAAGATCTCGGGGTGACGCACGCCGGCGTAGTACGTGGGAATGCCGCCCCCCGACCATCCGGTCAGCAGGACGCGGCTCGCGTCAAGGGCGAAGCCATATGCCGCTGCCTCCGTGTGAACGATCTGATCGTAGATGGCCAGAAGCCGCCGCTCATCGGTGGTTGCCTGTAACTCGCCGGTCCAAGGTTCGACCAGCCCGCCGTTGGCGCTGGACATGGCCGGCGCCGCCACAACAAACCACTGGTTGTGGCGGTTCACGTTGTCGGCGTTTTCCGCCAGTTCATACCACCTCGTGTGCGGATAGGGCGATTCCTCACAGCAGCCCCATGTGGGGTCCGGCTGGAGCCCGATTTCCTCGTCGGCCGTGGTCACTGTGCTGTGACTGGTGATCACCAATGGCAAAGGCACTTCCGGCACGGCTCCAGCCGGCACGTACAGATAGTAATCAGCGAAATCATAGGTGTTCTGGCGCAATACGATCTGTCCTCGCGGACTCAGCGATCCACACTTGGAGAATTCTTCCTCATCAAACGGCGCGGAGTGCAACACGGTGCCGTCAGGCGGTTCTGCCGGCACCACTCCGGTGGCAAGCAAGCCCGCCAGGGCAATTACCGACATGGTGGTTCGCCAGGTGATCATGTTGCGTCCCCGATACTGTCGGTCGCGAACCTAGCTGCACGTCGGCGGCAGGTCCGGACCTGCCATGCAGGATTCGAACAAGCCGAAATCAGTCTGGTCCACGTCGCCGTCATCATCGATATCCGCGTTGCCACAACCAGGCGTGAACGGCTGCGCCGGGCCGCTGAAACACGCCTGGAAATGCCCGAAATCCTCCTGATCGACATCGCCGTCCGAGTCGAAATCCCCTGGAGCGGCGCCGGTCTGAAATCGCCATACCGTCCCGGTGGTGGTTCCGGCGGAGTTGACCTCATCAACGCGCCAATAGTAGATAGTCTGAGGACTCAGTGTACCGGGAGCGAAGTTAGTCGTTGTCCGATTGCCAACGAACGGCGGCGGGTTCGTCAGACCGAAATGAATACTGTGAGACTCGGCGCAGTCGCCCGCCGTCCAGCGGAGCTGCGGCGTCAAACTCACACCCGCCGCAAGATCAGCAGGTTCTGGATCATATGCCTGCCCCGGCAGGGGTGCGGGCGCCGGATGGGCGGTGATAAAGCTCTGATAGGCGGTGAAGGATGGCTTTCGCGCGTAGGTCGGGTCAGGCCCCAGAATACCCCATGACAGGTCCGGAAACGCCTGGGTGTCGTTGAGTTCATAGAAGAATACCTTGTGAACCCATCCACGCCCCGACTTGCCCGTGAACCAGTCGGTGAGGAACCCAGTATAGTTCGTCGCCTGTTGGGCCTCCCCCACGCTGCCACTCTGCCAACCGATCTCGGTAAGCCAGAACGGCTTGCCGAACCATCCGGCATTCTGCAGCACCTGTTTGACTGACGGCGGGTCCCACGGCCAGAACGGGGCCTTTTCGAGTTTGTCCGTGCAACTGGCATATCCGCTGCTGCAGTAAACGTGGTGGGTGACGATGTCGAGCTTGCTGCCCGCCTGGGTGATGCAGTCAGCGAGCCACGCATACCAGTCCTGGTCACCCGATGTGAGGTGGGCCAGCTCGGGCCCGCACGCCTTGGCTGCCGGATTGGCCGCGTGCACCGCGTCCGCACCATTCTTCAGGATCATGTCGATGTACTGTTGGCGCGTGCCCGCCCAGAAGCCGTCAAGGTTCGGCTCGTTCCACATTCCCCAATGACGGACGCTATCCTGGTAGCGCAGCGCAGCCCGATAGCACACGTCATAGTAGTCTGCGGCGCTGCGAGGCACTCCGCTGCCTTCACTGCCGTCGGTGGCCCATGCCGGCGTGTGCCCGATGGTTGCGAAGATCGTCAGACCCCTCGCCCTGGCCGCTGAGGTGATTGTGTCATACCTTGCCCAGTTGAAGCTGTCTTGGGCCGTCTCAATCCATGCCCATACGAAATCGACCCGAATCCAGTCAATCCCGCACGCGCAGACTTCATCGAGCAGCCGGGAAACAGACTGGCCTTCCGGCGCGTGCGCATTGATGCCGTACGGAGAGGCCTCCTTGGGACATGCCTGTCCCCAGGCGCCGATGCCCCCCGGCATGGCCCCAAGAATCGCCGCCGTGAACACGCTCGTCACGCGCCCCCATGCTGAGCCGGGCGCACAGCCGCGCCTCGGGGCAAGCCGCCTGCTGCAATCAACAGGATGGTTCTTCAGGCATTTCATTGTCCCGCTGTCGCGTTGGCGATCACATCCCGTCCCGCTGTTCACCTCCGCCTCACGCGGCCCGCGAACGGCTCAAGGTCCGCACTGAGCCGGCTGCCCAGGCCCTCCCAGGCAGGTCAGAAACGCGTCGAAATCGCTCTGGTCAACATCCCCGTCGTCATCGAGGTCGGCGCCTTCGCACCCGGGCGCGTAGGGTTTGGCCGAACCGCTGCAGCACTGCTGCAGCACACCGAAGTCGGACTGGTCCACGTCATTGTCGCCGTCAAAGTCGGGGATATCCGGGGCATTCACCACAATGGTCACATCATCCTCACCGGTCAGTTGTGAGTCGGTGGCAGAGAGCCTCAGCACGTAGCTGCCCGCCTGGCTGAACGACGCGGTCGTGTCCACGGCGTGAGCGTCGCCGAAGATGACCTCCCCAGGCCCGCTCTGCTTGCTCCAGGTCACGGTCACTTGTCCCGGCGGGTTCGGCAAACCGTCATCGGTTACCGTTCCATCCAAGGTTGCGCCGGCCGGCAAGGTGATCGTCTGGTCCGGACCGGCATTCACCTGCGGAGCAGAGTTGCCGCCGGGGGGCATGATTGTGGCATGGTACATGCCGCCACGGCTGTCCTCCCACAGAACGTGCACCGTGTCACCGAAGGCCGTGATATCGGGGAAGTATTGCTTGCCGCCGCCGACGGGGAAGTTCTGGTCCTTGGCGTACCAAGTTCCATCGGCCTTGCGAATCGCGTAGCGGAGCTGGTCCCCGTCGGTCCACACGTAGTAATGATTGCCTTGCGAATCGTACACGACCTTGGGATCGATGTCCTCACAACGCACGGACGTCCCGCACCGGGTTGCCTGCGTCAGCCGAACGGAAGGCTGGCCGACGAGAACACTGTAAACGCCTTCGATATACCAGACGCCTCCGCTCTCGTTGTAACCGGCGAAGGTCAGAGCCAAAGGCGAGCCGGAGCGGTAAGCGATGTGCGTTCCGCCCACCCATTGATTAACGTCTGTGGCGGGCGTCTGCACCGCTCCCCAAGTGCCGTTCCACACCTGGTACCCTGCCCGGTGCGGATTGCCGAGAACCCGGCCGGCCGCATAGACGTTGTTCGAGCCGTCGGTGACCACGGCGTAGCCGTCATACATATGCGGACTCACAGGCTGATCCGAGCTCCACGTTCCGCCTGTCTTGATTCGGTAGTACCAGTTGTCCGTCCCATCCCAACGCAGCCATATCAGGAACAGCCGCCCGTCGGCGAGGAACACCGGCACGGGAGTGGAAGCGTGATCACCGTTAGCGTTGTAGATCAGGGTCTGGCGGGCCCCCCAGCCGCCGCTGGTGCGAATGGAATAATACAGCGGGTTCCACGCCGGCGGGTTCCAGAAGACGTGCACGTCCCCTCCGGGCGTGACCGCCAGGCGCGGCCCGTCCAGGTTGATGCCGGACGAATCGGGAACCGTCTCCTCGGCGCCCCAGGTCCCGCCGGCGAGTCTCACCCGATACGCAATCGCTCCGTTCTTGTACCAGACCACGTGGAGATTGCCGGCCGAGTCACACCGTCCGTGCACGAGCTGCCAGGCGTTTTGCGTATCGCCCAGAGTTCCGGAACCGATGAATGCCTCCGCCGAGATGACGAAATCGCCGGCGCCGGACGCATAGATGGTGACGTCGTCGGTGGCGGTATACATCGAGTCCGTGGCGCTGAGCCGCAACACATAGACACCCGAAATGCTGAATGTGGCCGTCGTATCCACCGCGCCGGCGTTGCCGAAGGTGACGGTCCCCGGCCCGCTGACCTTGCTCCATGTGACTGTGGTCGCGCCGGGTGGATTGGGCAAGCCGTCGTCGGTGACCGTTCCGTCAAGATTGACGACACTGGGCCAGGAGACCTGCTGGTCGGCCCCGGCGCTGACCGACGGAGGATAATTGCCGTCGCTATACCAGATGTCGATCTTATCCTCGTCCAACTGGGCAGCTCCGAGGTAGTACGTGCGGAACTCCAGCCGATGGTTGTTGCCGGGATTGACGAAACTCAGGTCGAAGGACTGGTAGACGTTGGCCTGAGTCCATTGCTGCCGGGTGATGGTGACCGGACCGGCCAGGAGCGTGCCTCCGTCAAAGTCGTGCACGTCGAGCTGGCACACACCCGCGTTGTCGGCGGTGTTGTTGTCCACGCGCAGCCGGAACCTCGCGACCAGCGGGCCCGTCGGCAGGCTTGTCGTATATGGCCCGTAGGTGCTGAACAGGTTGACTGTGTCGGTCACGACGGCTCGCCAGCCGCCGGTAATCGCACGGCCGATCTGGTGCCCCATGCCTGCCCCCTCGGCCTCGAACGTGGCGACCGGTCCGGTTTGCACGATCACCTGCCAGGTCTCGGTGTCGGAGCCATTGGTGTTGGTGGCTTGAACCTCGAAGGTGCGGGTCTGTCCGATGTCGGCGGAAGTCGGGGTCCAAGACACCTGCCCCTTGCTGTTGATCTGGGCTCCGCTCGGCCCTTGCAGGATCGACCAGGCCGGCCAGGGATTGCCCTGAGTCAGAACCATCTGCCGGAAGTACTGGACGCCAACGTTTGTAGTGGCTGGATCAGGAGCGACTTCCCGAATCACCGGCGCCCCCGATGCCAGCGCCGTGCCGCTGATGTGTCCGTATACCTGGTTAACCACCCGCCATTCCTCAGAATCAATCTGGGCAAACAACCGTCCCTCGCTGTCTTTCATGTCGAAGCACCGATAGGGTCGGTTGCCGTTATTCCAGCCGTTATGGAAACACCAGCCTGCTGCTTGCGCATTCTTGCCGCCGGCACAATCTGTAAGGAAATCGTCCAGGACGGGATTGTAGCTTCCATAGCCGCGACGGAAGGGTTCCTGCAGATGAACGGGCATTCGGCGGCCATATTGGCTCATCCAAGCAATGAAGTCGGTGACGGTTCCATACGTTTGAGCGGCGCAGCCCTGGTCGCGGCACAGGTGCGGAGCCATGAAATCGCACCCGGTGGCGATGTACTTGTTGTACAGATCGGAGGCACTGGTGGCCCCCTGTGAGGCCGTGCAGAGCACGCCGGGCTTGTACTGTTTGCAGCGGGCGACGATCTGTGTGATCTCCGACGGCGGCACGTACCTCGAATCACCCACGTCGCACTCGTTGGCGATGTCGAAGTAGATGTTCGTGTACGAGGCGAGGTGAGTCGCAAGGGCTTGAGCGTAAGCCAAGTGCTCGGCCAGGTTGTTCGGCCCGCCGGAACCGCGGCACATGGTGACATCGACGATGATCCCGCGGCTGTTGCACTCGGCAATGAGCGTTTTCAGGCGGGTCATGTAGGGTTCGCGCACTATGCCCGCCGGGCTCAGCACGGAGCAATCGCCGCTACCTGTGTCGGAAGCATCCCAGGTGGACCAGACCCGGATCCAGTTGAATCCCCGGGCCACCATGTCGTCGAGATCCTGGGTCACGAAGCCGGGCGTGTTGATGGTCTGAGCACCATAGTAACTGACCCCCAGCAGATAGGTCGGCACCGCGTCAATAGTGAAAAACCGGCCGTCGGCGGAAATGCCCAGTGTGGCCGCGCCTGCCGGCAGGGTGAGGATCAATGTGATACAGACCGGCAGGGTCCGCGCATATCGATCAACCGTCATGGCTCCTCCTCGCCCGCTACACCCAACAATGCCCCGTCCCACGCAGGTTCGACCGGCACATTTGCCACAGTCAACTCCTGCCGGTGCAAGACCCTGATCCCGCCCGTCACGCTGAAGGCCTGTTTGCCCCGCGCAGCTTGAGAAGGCGGGCGCCAACCTTGCACCCCACGACGGCGCCGCAAACCAGCCCGAATCGCCGGACCCGGCGGCAGGTCGATCCCCACTGGGCCTCGGATAGAGATTAAATGCGGGCGTTGCGGGAGCGCTTTCGTTCCCACAACACCCGCTGCCCCCGGCTGCGTCTTCGGACGCATCCGGCACTGTGCCCCCGTTGCGGAGTCAGGTAATACCAAATACCACTGCCGCCCCTGCCATCCGGGTATCGCCACAGGGGCTTGTTCAGCGGCCAACCCGCTGAAACCAACTCGCCAACAACGGCCCTCCCGTCGCTTGCCTTACCCGGCAACAACGTCCGCCGCCGCCCATGGCTCACCGGCTGTGACCGGTGCTTCCTGTTCTTGTTACTCGGGCTGTTTGAGAAAACAGCCCTTGTGTTCACGATCCGACAACGTCAGCGACGTCTTCGAATCAGGGTCAACCCGCCAAACAAGGCAAACAGCAACAAGCTGGCCGGTTCCGGAATGGCCGCGAGCATGAACGGAGTCGTCCCGTCCAGCGCCGTGTCAGTATTCATCGCCAAGCCCAGCAGCGAGAAACCGCTCCAAGTCACGGTCCCGCCCGACAGGCTGTTGAGGTGGAAGCCGAGCGCGTCCAACTCGCCGCCAGCACCCGCTGGCAGATTAGTCCAATAGCCGCCTTCTGGCACAGTGCCCACGTAGCCCGCCGCTCCATACAGGAAATCATAGAGCGTGACGGTGCCGTTGCCGTTTGCGGTAATCCGAACGGCGCGCCACTCAAAAGCGTCCGTCGTCTTGAGGAAAAGGGCGCCGTGCGGAATGTAAGCGCCGTTCCTGCACGTCATCCATAACGCGTTGCCGTCAAATGCCGGGTTAAAGACTGTGCCCGGCTCGATTCCGACGCCGGCGCTAATGGTGGCGCCGGAGTTGCCGACTCTCAACCCCATGGATCGGCCGGTGGAGTTGAGCTTCCGCTCGCCCTTGACGATCATGTCGATCGTGAAAGTCTGACCGATGGGCGTGCCGACGGTGTTCTTCATGACGAACCCGTCATTCCCATAGCTGCCGGAGTCCACAAATCGCGAGAACGCGGTGTACGGACCTTGCACGATCGGGTTGACCCCCGCGTTGGTCGGGGGGTTGAAATCGCCGGCGCCAATATCCCCATACCCGTCTCCAACCTTTGTCATGGCCCAAGTCTGCTTGCCGGCGTCGTTGAGTTGTTCGCCCATGTTCCAGACGATCACCGCCGCCGACGCCCAGCCACAAAACATGGCACAGGCCAGAACAACCATCCCAACAACAACACTTCTCTTCACCATTGCTTTATCCTCCTTTCTGCTGGCGTGGCTTGGCTGAACATGCCCGCACAAGAGCAGTCGCCATCACCACGACCACGCAGCATACTCGATGCTTTTCGCCTCACTGACATTAAACACGCCTGAACGCCTACTCCCCTCCCTCAGGCCCCGCGTCTCCTGAACATCGCCAGACCGCACAGACCCAGCAGCAGCGATGCCGGCTCGGGAACGAGCATGATCGTGGTCCAGCCATTGGAATACTCAACTTGCCACGTACCCGGCTCACCCGCCCGAACCTTGGCCAGGTAATCCAACGGCGCCGAGTGATCGCCGTTGAGCGTGACCGTTGAACCAATGAACATGGTAACCACTCCGTCCTTGCTCCATGGGCCGACGGGGACGCCGCTGTAAACCACGAACTCCCCGCCGTCGTACACGTTGAGACTGTAACCGGGGTCGGCGGATATCCGGCCTACGCTCCAGGCCTCCAGCAAACCATACACATCCACCTTCGTGCCGTTGTTGTGCCGCAAGGTGCTGCAGTAAAGATGCGCGTTGTCTTCAATGACCGTGGTGAGGTTGCTGTGCTCGATGGCAAGCTGACCATTTCTCATGTCGTAGAAGGCGCCGGTCTTGACTGTGAAGAGACCCGCTGCGTAATAGTTGAGCGCCCCGCTGTTGGTCATCGTGACGCCGTTTTCCACGGTCATGTTGACGGTATAGCCGGGCTGGTTATAGATCGTCCCGCTGCCGCAGGTGCCATTTGCCGTAATGCGGATATTGTGATTGCCGGGGGTGCCCTGTTCACCCGTCTTATTGACATCCCACGTCGTGGCCGACGGAATCGAGTCATCCCAGTTGAGCACGTCGTGCCAACTGGTGCC
>DAOOIV010000138.1 GCA_035384605.1 Phycisphaerae bacterium | reverse complement strand
GAGGGGACTTGCACCCCTCTGATCGAGTACACTCTCAGACGCACTGGGGCCGACGAGGGCGTCGGCCCTACTGTTCGGCCGAGAAGGGGTTCTCGGTCGAGCGGAGCTCAAGATGGGCCGACGAGGGCGTCGGCCCCACTTGTTCTTCATCCCGTCCATGTCAATCTGTGTGATCTACGGGCCACCCTGCGTGTGAAGGATTCCGTTCGCCACCCGAGCTTCGCCTTGAGGCGACGCCGGGCAAGCCGCTGGCGCAATGGGGGACCCCGCAATCTATCATCGACAACGCGCCCATCCGGCGTAGCTGTGCTTTGCCGAATACATGGGCCACCGGCCGGTCAGTGGCCAGAAGCCCGACAAGGGTGCCTGCCTCACTTGGACATCGCTTTACTTGGACAACGCTTTACGGCGAATCCGGACCATCAAACGCGCAGCGCAATCGCCCGTTCGATCCGGCCGCCGTACTTGCGGGTTGGCCAAAGCTGCGATGCCGGAACCTGTTCAAGATCAGCGCGTCAAACGCAGGTGATAGACGTCGTCTTCCCCGCAGTGAGTAAGCTTCGTCCAGATGGGCCGGGGCGAGTCGGCAACACGGGCGGGACCATTGCCGGCCAGTGCCGAGGTGGCTTGGCGGCCGCCGATCAGACGGCGCGAGACGAAAACCACTGCCTCATCAGCCAAGCCGGCGTCAACGAAAGTGCCCAACGTCCGCCCGCCGCCCTCGACCATCACGTTTGTCATCCGGCGGCGTCCCAGCTCTCTCAGCAGACCGTCCACATCCAGGCCCGATCGCCGGGAGCGCAGACCGAGAACCTCCGCACCCAGTCTGGCCAGACGACGTGCCTTCGCCGAGTTGGTCTGACGGCGGTCGGTGACGATGATGGTGGGGACCTTGTCGGCCGTTCGAATCAGTCGGGCGTCCGGCGGCGTACGCAACCTCGGATCGATCACCACGCGGGTTGCGGTTCGTCGGGGCTTGCCGTGCCGACAGGTCAGAGCGGGGTCGTCGGCGACGACGGTTGCGACCCCGACGATGATCGCATCCACCCGGCCACGAAGCTTGTGGGCATATCGCCGGGATTCCTCACCGCTGATCCACTTGGAGTCTCCTGTTCGTGTGGCGATCTTGCCGTCGATGCTCTGGGCCCACTTGAGAATGACCCACGGCCGGCCGCTCCCCTTGAGTTTGAGGTAAGGGGCATTGAGGTGTCGGGCCTGATCCTCGCACAACCCGACGCTGACCCGGATGCCGGACTTCCGAAGGATCGCAACGCTTCGGCCGCTGACGGGAGGCAACTCGTCTCGCATTGCCAGAACCACCCGCTTGACACCAGCCGCGATCAGGGCATCCGTGCAAGGCGGCGTCTTTCCGTAATGGCAGCATGGTTCGAGGGTCACGTAGGCGGTTGCGCCTCGCGCGAGCCGCCCGGCATTCTTGAGGGCGTTCACCTCGGCATGGGGGCCGCCATATCGCCGGTGGTAGCCTTCGCCTATGATCCGGCCACCGCGGACCAGAACGCAGCCCACCATCGGGTTGGGCTCGACGCTTCCGCGTCCTCGGACAGCGAGAGCCAATGCCCGCCGCATCCAGACGTACTCTTGTTGGGTGAAGGTTTCAGGCATGGCGAACGGACCTTTACCTGCCCGTGATCAGCCGGACTTGCCTGCGGATGCCGCGGCCTCTTGTTTTGCCCGTGCCGCCCGCATCTCCCGCCTTTCTCTCCAGAAGTTGAGCAACAGAATTGCCACCCCAGCAACCAGGAGCACATCGGCGACGTTGTACACCCAGGGCCAGATAGGCTTCCATCGACCACCGCCCAGCGGAATTCGCGGCTCCATCTTGACGAAGTCGCGGACCACGCCTTGCCGCCAAGTGCGAATGATCCGGTCTCTTTCGATCAAAAAACGGCTGCTTCGTTCCGGGTAGTTTTCGAGCACCAGATACTTGTCATCGCTCTTTGCCTCATTGATCAGCCCGGCCTCAGGTTCTCGTTTTCTTCCCTGACGATCAGCGTATTGCACGACATCGACGATCACGAAGATACGATCATGCAGGTTGCCGAGCGCTCCGGCCAGAACCAGCCCCAAGGCGATGTGGAGGCTCCATCGTTCCCTCCCGCTCTGAACAAACAGGTAGAGCACAAAAGCCAGCGCGAGAAACGATGCGACGACAAACACCGGCGTCCACCCTTTGCCCAAACCGAACAACGCACCAGTGTTCAACGACCGCTGAAACCTGGCAAGGTTCCTGACGATGACGATGCCCGTGTCTGGGTCAACATTGCTGAAGGCCCAATGCTTGGTCCACAGGTCAACCACGAGGCCGATAATGGCGACCAGCCACAGCCGGACGTGCGATGCCGGAGAACGAATCGCCGAAACGAAACTTTGTTCGGAGCTTTCTGCCGAACCACTTGGAATGCAATGACTTGTGCGCTCCGCCATGAGTTCCCGAAGTCTGTGACCGCCTCCTGTTTCCGAAGGGGGACAACCGCGTTGGTCAGAAAACGCCGACACTCATCGCCTACCGGCCGGTCGCCGTGGGGCTGGAAGCCTTTCTGACCAAGTTGGACCGCCTCTTGGCGGGTCGCAACCGAACGAAACCGTCACGGAGAAACATATACGCAAAACACGCAGATTCCTCATCGTGAGGTACCAAGGAGCGAGGATTGTAGCCACATTGGCCGAATCAAGCCAGCCCGAGTTCCCGTCTGCGGGCGTATTCGATGCAGTACTTAGCCCAGGGCTTGGCTTGGAGGCGAGCCTTTGAGATGCGCTTGTTGGTCGCCAAGCAGATGCCGTAAGTACGGTTGTCGATTCTCTCGATTGCCTCGTCGATTTCTCGGAGCAGGTTTCTTTCGTTTTCAATCAAGCCAAGGGTGAGTTCCTGCTCCCATGTGTCCGTCCCAAGGTCGGCCATGTGAATCGGCATGCTTGAGCTGGTGCTGGCACCGGAAGCTTGGCGAATGGCCTCATCTTCCAGATTCGTTACGTCTCGGACGATTTCCTGCCTCTTGCTGAGCAGCAGTTGGCGAAACTCCTCCAATTCGGCATCAGACAGATAGGTCCTGGCGAGGGTCTCAGACGATGAATCGTCAGATGGTTCGCCGTTCCCACCATCTTCGCTGGTTTTAGGCTTCTTGGCGTCCTTGCGGCTCGGGCGCTCGAAAATGCTCCCAAACGCAGGGAGTTTCGGAAGGCCAGCAATCTCCCGCGGCTCCGGGATCGGCTTTGACGGTCCCGGACTCGTTTTGGCTGGAGTGGTTGGCTGGCCTGTCGACTTGTCTCGCGAGGCGGTCTTACCCGCAGTCTTGGTCTCGGCAGAGCTCGATTTGACCAGCTTATCGGCCTTCTGTGCCTTCGCCGATGCCTTGGGCGCCTTGGTCTTGTCTCCCGACGCACCCAGCGGGGTCTTGACCGGGGCCTTGATCCCTTTTTCGGCCGACTTGTTCCTCAGAGTCTTTTCGTCAGGCTTGTCCTTGGCGGATCGCTTCCGGCTCGGCGCAGCTTTCGCCTTGGGGGCCCCCTTGGAAGATCGGGCCGCCGTTTTGGCCTTCTTACCCTTGGCTAATGTCGTTTTCTTTCCCACTGTGTACCTGCACCGAACGGGTCGCTAAATTAACGTAACCTCTTGCAACACAACAAGAAAAGTTAAGGCTATCGTCTTGAAAGTATAGGTGCGAAAACCCGTACTGTCAAGCCGCAGTCCCGATGATCGAAAGCAAGGCGCTTATCGGTTGGCCCTCCGCGCTTCTAAAACAGCAACAATCATGATGGGCGATCTTCAAACAACACTGGGCCTGCACGCAGAGCCGAGCTGGCTCCTGAAAAGCCAACCCGACACTCAGTCGCGAGACAGTTGGGCGGCTACCAAGATGCATAGGACGTCATCGGGTTCACAGGGGGAGCAGGACGGCCGACTTGCCTGATCGTCCCAATAAAACCTGGACCTCCATGTTGAAATTCGTGCGCTGGCTGCCTAGGCTTGGATGCGGCGCTGGTTCCACGCGCAGACCCAGATCGGCCGTTTCAGGGTTTCAGAATATCGGGCAGGGTGGGCCAGTCATGATTTCGCAGACCGCCGAGTACGCGCTACGCGCCGTGCTTATGCTCGCAGCACGAGATGATGTTCCAGCGGGTACGGCCGCAATTGCGGAAAGCACCAGAGTTCCTGCCGGATACCTGTCCAAGGTCCTCCAGGGCCTGGCGCGTCATGGGTTGGTGGTTTCAAGCTCGGGCCGTCGCGGCGGTTTCCGGCTGGCCCGCAAGGCCAGTGAGATCTCGGTGCTTCAAGTCATTCAGGCGGTGGCTCCGCTTGCCCGGCTTGGGCAATGCCCGCTTGGAATCGAATCTCATAACGGTCGGCTTTGTCCACTTCACCGCCAACTTAACCAGGCGACGGAGGCATTCGAGAAGGCTCTTGCGGCGGTCACCATTGCGCAATTGCTGCAGGAACCAAACGGTCGCGCTGACGTTGCCATCTCAGAAGAACGGACAAGTCCCCCTTCCGTCGGCAAAGACAAGACGGGTAAACCATGAGTGAACTGATCGACAATCGTGCCAAGCGAATCCAGACACTGAAGGAGATTGTCCAGAAGCTTCATCATGGGGCCAAGCCCGAGGAGGTGAGGGCCCAGCTCACGGAGATCGTGCGTCACGCCAGCCCGGGGGAGATCGCTGCCATGGAGCAGCAGCTTATGGCCGAGGGCGTGACGGTCAACGAAATCAAGAGCATGTGCGACCTTCACGCCGCGGTGGTGCAGGATATCCTCACCAAGCAAGCCGAGGGCGATGTACTACCCGGGCACCCGGTGGACACGTTTCGTATCGAGAACGCGGCCATCCGGCGCACGCTGGATGAGCTGAACAAGGCTGTCAGCGACCTGGCCGCGCTGCCGCCGGACGACGATCCGGGACAGCCGCTGCGTCGGGCGAGGCAGGCGGCCAACGACCTGATGGACGTCGACAAGCACTACCAGCGGAAAGAAAATTTGCTTTTCTCGGTTCTTGAGCGGCACGGGATCACCGGGCCGTCGAAAGTGATGTGGGGAAAAGATGATGAGGCCCGGGCAGCGCTCAAGACGCTGCAGGCGACGCTGCGACAGAGCTACGCAAACGCCGGCCACGCGGCTGCGGCGATCAAGCCCGCGGCGACGACGGCAGCGGCAGCGATCGGTTCTATGATCGACAAGGAGGAAACCATTCTTCTGCCGATGTCGCTCCAGACGCTGACGGAGGATGAATGGGGACAGATCTGGCAGCAGTCGTCCGAGTATGGCTGGTGTCTCGTCGAGCCGCGGACCGGTTATGCTCCGCCGGAGTCCGTGCAGGCTCAGGAGGTGGCGGAACTGCCTCACGGCCGATCGGTGGCTTTTCCGGCCGGCAGCCTGACCTTCGAGCAGCTTGTCGGCGTGTTCTCGACGCTGCCGGTGGATCTGACCTTCGTGGACGCCGAAGACCGGGTTCGGTTCTTCTCCGAGAGCAGCAGCCGCATTTTCGCTCGCAGCAAGGCAATCATCGGGCGCAAGGTCCAGCACTGCCACCCGCCGGACAGCGTGGGCGTGGTGGAGCGGATTCTCGACGATTTCCGATCGGGGCGGCAGAGCATAGCCGAGTTCTGGATCAACCTGCACGGTCGATTCGTGCACATCCGCTACTTCGCGGTGCGCGATCCCAAGGGTGAGTATCTGGGCACTCTCGAAGTGACTCAGGATCTGACGCCGCTACGAGCCTTGGAGGGCGAGCGGCGGTTGCTGCAGTACGATAGGCCTGGGACGTAAGTCACTGGCTCGGGTCCGGCGGGTTCTTGTGAGCGCGGACGGGTTGGTTGCGGTGGGCGAGACTCTCCCGCAACGAGAGCTTTACCGGCCGCTGGTACCCTTCCCAATCACTGCGTTGAGATCTGCCAGAAGCGGTTCCAGATTGACGCCCTTCATCTCGGCTGCCTGGGCGATCGAGACATGGCGTGCGACGGTGCGGCGCATGACCGGGTTGGTGATCTGGGTGAAGCCGTGGTTTTTGAGCACGTCGATCGTGGCCGGGTACCAGTCCACGACATGGCCTACCTTGTGATCGCCGGTGATCGTCGTTGGTTTCGCGTTTTCATCGTTTGTCGTCATGCGGAGCTCCGTGCGAAGATGCGCTCGTTCAAGCGACAAGAATCGACAACCCAGGCTCAGGAAGAGCCTGATCCATCTCATCCGGTGGACGGACAGACTATCAGACGAACGGATCTTCGGACAAGAAGACCGACAAGCCGGCGGCCGGTGAGACGGGCTTTCTGCAGCCTACTTGGCCGGTTGGCTCGTCACGCAGAACGCGATGGGAATTGGCATGCCGTCGTAACTGCAGGCAAAGCCGGCTCTTTGCGTGAAGACGGGCATGTCGGGGATCGTCGTCGGCCCCTCGCGGCGCGACTGATGAATGGCCAGGACGGTGGTCCAGGTATCGATTGCGCCGGCGGCCCGGAGTCTGTCGACGAGCCGCACAAGGTCGCCCACATCACCGTGCTCGCGGCCGTCGTCACTCGATGCGAAGGTCGTGTCGATAGCGAACACGTCGAATCGCTCGGCTGCCAGGGCCGCGAAGGCCTCGGCTTTCGGATAGCCACTGTCGGTACCGTAGTAAACAGTGGCGCCTCGCCGTTTCAAGATGAAGCACAGCGGGTCATCGCTGGTTGCATGCGCTGCTCGCACCGCTTTCACCTGTAGCTCGCCGGCTCGCGTCTGACCTCCCGCCTGCATTTCGTCGAGGACGGCCATGTCACTCCTGCCGCTCTTGGACAGGTGATCTCTGAGGCGGTCGCAGACGATCTTGCTGCCATGCACAACCAGCGGGCTGAGCCCGGCATCCCTTCGGTTGGCGGCCAGCTCGGCGATACTCGCGGGGTCGAAATGATCGGCGTGCTCGTGGCTGATGAAGAGGTGCTCGACGTTCTCGGCCGAGTAGCCCCAGCGGCGCAGCCTGCGCATCGCGTCGGTGCCGAAGTCGACCATGGTATTTGGCGGCATGAACACTGACGATCGCTCGCGCCGGCCGGGGCGGTAGGAGCCCTCGTAGCCGTCCCAGTCGGCGGCCCCCGAGCCGAGGATGCGGACGGTGGCCGTAGCCGTCGTGATGCCCAGCCGCTGCTGGCAGAAGGTCAGGTGGCCCTCGACGTGGTCGTCGGGTTGTTGCCACACGTACTCGGTGATGATCCGCTGCAGCAGGTTGGACGCCCCGGCCAGTTCCTTGGGCAGTATGCCGTCCGGGTCGCGCTTCTTCTCGAGCTGTCTCACCATCAGCCCGGCCCTGGCCCACACCCGGCCGTAGTACTCGCTGTCGACCTTCAGCTTCTTCTCGCCGCCCGGCGTGAATCGCACGGTGTAGACGCCGTCGGCCCAGTCGCGGGCCAGAAACTCGATCGAGTCGGTTCGGGTCGCGCCCGTCCAGACGATGTGGCCCCACGGATCGATCACGTCGACGATCACCGGCGGGCTCTCGCCCGGCTCGGGTACGGCCATCCGCACCCAGGCATTTGCCCGGGTGCGCACGGCCACCGGCGCTTCGCCCGCCTCGCCCGTCCGCGCCGTCGGGGCGGCGCCGCAAGTGCCGAGGAAGGTCAGGACAACGAGTGTTCTTCCTGCCGATCCAAAGTGTTGCATGATTCGCTTGTCATGCCAACGGCTCGGCGTGGGCATGCCTGTATGTGATTGCCGACAGTTCTCACAGATGCTGCTTTAGGAAAGCCAGCACGCGGTCGAACACTTTCTGGATTCTCGGGTTCCGCATGTCTGAGTCAAACCCGTGCTCCCCCTCGATGGTGACCAGCTCGTGCGCCACCTTGAAGCGGGACAGCTCCGTATCCATCAACACGGATTGCTCGTAGGGTACGTCCGAATCCTTGCTCCCGTGCAGGAGAAGGATGGGCGGGTAATCCGCGGAGACGTTCCGGAGCGGGCAGAACGCGGCAAACGCGGCCGGCTGCTGCTTCGGGTCAAGCCCCGTGACCACGTTCGGCCAGATTCCCTGCTGCCGGGTGTAGAGATAGAAGGGAACTCGATCCGATTTCGGCTCGGAGACTGCCGTCGTCCCGACGCATGAGTACGCCTGCTCTCGTGTGACGGCGGGCTGCTTCGAGTAGGTCGGGCTCGGCTTGGTATACCAGTCGCCGATGATGTCTCCGTATCCACAGAAGGAGACCAATGCTTTGGACCGAGGGGTGATGCACCACCCGCTCATCTGAGTCAGGTAGCCTCCGGCCGAGTGACCGATCACGGCCACTCGCTCGGGATCGATGTGGAACAGAGTCGGGCCTTCCTCGCGGACCCAGGCGAAGGCGTCACGGAGGTCGTCCAGTATGCCGGGCAGTTTGGTCTCCGGAGCAAGTCGGTAATCGATGGCCACAACGGTGTAGCCGGCGCGCAGATACAGGTCCAATTGCAGGCGGTTGATGCTCGCTCGCGAACCCATGATCAACGCTCCGCCGTGAATCCAGATGATCACGGGTGTCCGAGCCGAATCCGCCGACGGGCGATAGACGTCGGCACGAATCTCGCAGTCGTCGACTTTCTTGTATGTGTAGGTGTGCTTATTGGCAGGCGCAGGCTTGTTCTCGGTGCCGGCATCGGAGGACGCGGTACTTGTCGGCTTTGTTTGAGCAGCGGGCGCCCCCGCTGCCGCCGTGGCAGCCATGCCGCCGAGAACAAGGAGAACGGCCGCCGTTGTAGTCGAACCGAGCCTGTGCATTTCTTCACACCCCCTACCGCTGAGGCGATGGCCATCCGACTATCTCAGTCATAGCGCAAACAACTCAACCAATGGCGTCTGATCTTCGCCGCAGACTGCGAGTCAAAGACCCCTTACCGACATCGCCTGGGGCAGTGAAACGCCCCACAGTCTCGAGTCGTTTGTGATGAAAGCGTCTGCTCGGTTCGCCAGCGCGCACGCAATCTGAATGGCGTCTGGCTGACGAATGGAACCTTGTGCGCGTTTGCCCGCATATTGCTCGGCCGCAGCCCGGTCAAAGGCAACAAGCCTTATCATTGCGGGCGAGGTCGGAAGCTCGGTGTATCTTCTCACGAGATCGGTTCTTCCTTGCCGAAGCGGTTGGGCGAGCAGTTCGCCAAGTGTGCGCGCTGATGCAATGATCTCATCTCCGGATTTGCGATGCTCGCGATACAGAGAGTCAACCTTGGGGTGGGAGGCGGGGTGTCGTTCGATGAGATAGATGAACAGGTTGGTGTCCCAGAACACCTTCATTCCCAGCCCTCGCGTTCGCGACGCTGGTACTCGACAGGGTCAATCCCGTCCCAGACTTCCATGCCCAGCCCGCTCAGTTCGAGGATGGGATCGCCATTGCCGGGTTGGCCTTGGGGACGGACGGTGACCTCCAGCGGAACCCCTTCAGGAAGCTGAACGGCTTCATCCGGAACAATCACTTTGCCATTGTAGTGGGCAGTCAGGCGTACCATCGAGCACCTCAGGACGCAGTACAGTATAGCTGACCCACGGATCGACTGCCAGCCCTCGTCCCGCTGAGAGTTGTCCGCCAATGAAGCTCTGGTCTCCCGTGCACGGGCAAAGACGGCGTTCGTAGGACCGGTTGCCTCAATTCACCATTTTGCGTTCGACATTCCCTCACATCACTCGCGCCCACACCGCCTTGAGGTACGCGCTCTCCGGGCAGTTGGCCATGACCGGGTGATCCGGGGCGGCGCCGGTCTGGTCGACGAACTGCAGGGACCGCCGCAATCGGCTTGCGGCTGCCTTGACCATGCCGAGGAAATCCT
This sequence comes from Phycisphaerae bacterium, assembly GCA_035384605.1. Taxonomy (NCBI): domain Bacteria; kingdom Pseudomonadati; phylum Planctomycetota; class Phycisphaerae; species Phycisphaerae bacterium. The sequence goes on along the minus strand of DAOOIV010000138.1, from coordinate 2,719 downwards.
CGCGCGAGACCAGGCCCGAGCATGAGCAGGTCAGCAGCAGGCCGCCGGGGCGAACGACGCTCATTCCGAGCGTGTTCAGGTCGACGTATTTGCGGGAACCCTCCTGGAATTCGTCGCGGTTGCCCACGAATTTGGGCGGATCGAGCACGACGACGTCATAAGCGTTGCCGTTGGTCTGCATCTGCCGCAGGTAGCCGAAGGCGTCGGCGTGAACGTGCTGGATGCGGACCTCGTTGAGGTTGGCGTTCTTGCGAGCCAATTCGATGGCGTCTTCGTCGAGATCGACGCCGGTCACCGCCTCGGCCTGACCGAGCTTCTTGGCGTAAACGCCGAAGCCGCCGGTGTAGCAACAGACGTCGAGAACGCCGGCTCCGCGGCACAGTGCAGCGAGCCGTTTGCGGTTATCGCGCTGGTCGCAGAAGAAGCCGGTCTTGTGTCCGGCGCGAAGGTCCACGCGGAATCGCAGGCCGTTCTCGCGGATGGTGATGGTCGGCGGGACTGCATCGGATGCCAGGGTGGGGATCTCGAATCCTTCAAGCCGTTCGACGTGCTCGTCGGCGCGGATGACGAATTTAGGGTTCCCGCCTTCGCTCTTCGAGCTACGCCGTGGCAAGCCCTGGCACAGCGAAGCCTGGGCGAAGGCCGGTTCGCTTGAGATCAGGGATTCGCTGAGTACTCGCTTGATCAGGTCAAGCCGCTTGAAGATGCCGAGGCTGAAGACTTCGATGGCGATCCAGTCGCCGTATCGTTCGGCGATCAGGCCGCTGAGCCCGTCGCCCTCGGCGTGGACGAGTCGATAGGCGTCCGTGGCGGGGTCGTCGCCGAGCAGTTGCCTGCGCCACGCGATCGCCTGCTCGATCCGCTTGCGGAAGAAGTCCTCATCTACGGCTGTCGGCTCGTACGACAGCATCCGCAACCCGATCTGTGAGCGGTCGTGGTAGAAGCCGTGGCCGAAGAGGTGGTCCTGCTTGTCATAAACGGCCACGACGTCGCCCGGCCTGGCCGTCGGGTCCACCTGTCCGATCATCCGCTGGTAGATGAACGGGTGTGCGCTGGCCGATCGCAGCCGAACCCAGGGGTAAGGATACTGGTGCTCGGGCGGCGGGGGTGTGTTGCCGGCCCGCTTGTCGCCGCCGTCACCGTGCGGCCGGCCGCCGGATTTCTGGATGTACGGTCCCCGGCCGCCCTTGCTGCGCTTTCGAGATGCTCCACCGTGCTGAGTCATGAGAGCATCATCCGGGACAAGACGCGGAGGTGCAAGAAGGAGGGGCGGGGGGAATGTGGAATTGAGAATGGAGAATGGGCCGTGTTCTGCCGTCGCCCATGAACCTCACCACTGGTCAACTCCGGAAACAGCGGTCATTCGGCACAGGACGTCCAATCCACAAGGGCTTTCCTAAGGCGGACCGCCTTTTTGCGGGCCGCAACCCAAGCGTTCTGCGATCCGGAAACATGCGCGCAAAATGCGCACCAGTCGCGGCGGAAGGGACTAATATCCATTGTACAGGCGATCCAGGATCTCTGACAGTTCTACGCCGCGCAGACCACAAAGAATCTTGTGAAACCGCTCCCGGCGAGCGATCTCCCCCCTAAGCCGTTGCGATAAGTCATGATCCGGCATCTTTCCTCCACGCTTATACAATTCGCAAAGTACTCGGTTGAGACTCAGCAGCAACAACACCTCTGTGAGTCGGTAGCAAGCGAAGAGCGCCACCAGAAGCAACGCCGGGAGTAGCGGATGAAGCAGCGAGAATCCGAGGCGGGGAATCTCAAGGCCTATTTCGATAAGTACCATCGCCAAAGCAGCAGACCCGGCAATCAGAAAGAACCATCTGACGAACCTTAGTGCTCCGAGAAGATACTTCAGAGACATGACGTCCTAGTCTCCTCATCATCGGTTTTCAAGCATCGGCTGCGGAATAGAAAACTTCGCCGGCACGCTGCGGACTCCGGTACATCTTACTCAGGCGGAGAAGACCAATCAGAGAAGCTTCTTCCTTCGTTATGTGCGAAGGACATTGGGAGATAGGCGGCGGGTACAACGGTCTGGCTCAGGCTATTCAGAGCTCTGCTGACCCCGTTTACCACCCTGGTTATACAAGCAATGATGGCCGCCTTCCTGATCGCAGAACCGTTGAAGGCGAAGATGCTGGAGCAACCCGTACACGTGCCGCTGACTCGCACGGCCACGGCCATTGAAAAGCCCGCGCTCACTCTTGGGATGGTCAGCGTGACGATCCCATTCGTGACGTCAACATCGATCGCGATTTCACCGGTGAGCCCCGCTGCCGGTCCCGGGCCAGCCACCGACCCCCCTACGGAGAAACTGAGGCCGTTGGTTGGGTCTCCGCCAACATGTACCAGTATTCCAACTCCAGCTGAAATGTTTATTCCTCCACCAATAAGGCCTGTAAGCGTGACAGCATCACATACCCTGCAGTGCGGAGCCCCAGTGCATGCGTACACGCTGCGGGATCCGCTCAGTTGTCCTCCGCCTCCAAGGAAACTGCCGGATAGAATGAGCGGAATCTGGATTGTAAAAGAGCCGACCACACCTATTCCGACGCAGGCTCGGCCGTCAGGGTCATACCTGTTCGTCAATGCGTTGTCACCGGCCAAGTAGAGGTTCAGTGCTGCTATCTCTCCAATCGGATCCCTGCTGAGCCATCGTCCGAGTCGTGGGGAGTAGTAGCGGTAGCCCCAGTAGCCCAGGTGAGTT
>DAOOIV010000137.1 GCA_035384605.1 Phycisphaerae bacterium | reverse complement strand
CAGTTCACAATCGCGGGGCTGCCGGCCGCCAGATACAGCCCGCCCCCGCGCTTCTGGCTGGTTGCGGAACCATTGGCATTGCCGTCCCTGATGGTGAACCCATCGAGAATCGCGGTGCTGTTCGTGCCGCTGCCGGTGACGACATGGTAACAGTTGTCCGTTTGGGTCCCGACTGTCCCGATGTCGCCGCTGAGGACTGTCTGGTTCGTTGTGAAGTCGCGATCGGCCAGATTGAACGTGGCCGGGGTCTCGGCAGCGATACCGGCGAATCCGCCGTAGACCGACACGTCGTTCTGGAGTTGGAAGGTTGCCGCTCGCCCGCTCGGTGAGCTGGGTTTGTACGTGCCGGCCGCCACCCAGATGTCGTCGTGTTCCTGGGCCGCGGTCAGAGCGGCCTGCAACGTGGTGGCATTCTCCCAGCTTGTTCCGTCACCCAAGCCGGTCGCCTGAGGCTTAACGTAGATCACGTTCTCGCAGACGTCGCCGATACCGTCCCGGTCGGTGTCCCGTTGGTCGGGGTTGAGGACGTTGAGACAGTTGTCGCAGGCGTCGCCCACGCCGTCACCGTCGGTATCCGTTTGAGTCGAGTTTGAGATGAGGGGGCAGTTGTCGATCGCATCGGCGATGTCGTCGCCGTCGTCATCCGGATCGCAGGCGTTGCCCAAGTCGTCGCCGTCCGTGTCGGTCTGGTCGGGGTTGTACACCGTCGGGCAGTTGTCGCAGGAGTCACCCAACGCGTCGTGATCACTGTTGACTTGCGTTGTGTTGGAGATCGTCGGGCAGTTGTCGCAGGCATCGCCCACCTGGTCGCCGTCGGTGTCCTGCTGGCCGGGATTCGAGACATCCGGGCAGTTGTCCGCGGGACAGGTATTGGCTGGAAAGCCCGGATTGCCTTTCCCGTCTCCATCGGTGTCGGTACAGGTGTCACACACATCGCCGACCCCGTCGCCGTCGGTATCGGTCTGGTCCGGATTGTTCGCGCACTTGCAGTTGTCCGCACCGTCAGGTACGCCATCGGTGTCACATTCAAGATCCTGGCCACATACCTTCCAGCCACCGCCGTCGGGCCCAATATCGATATTGGGAGGAAGCTGAGATTCAGAGCTCAGGCCGCTGATATTAGCCGCACAGATATTGCCCGTGCTTGAAAAGCTGTTGATCGTAACGTTACCGTCGATATCGCCGGCGACAGACAGCGAGCCGCCGGTCGGGCCCGTGATGGTCAACGAGATGCCGTTGGCGATGCTGCCTCCGATGATCAGACCTGACGTGCCAAGGCTGCTGAAACTTGACGGGCGGTCGACGTCGATGTACCCATCGCCGTCAATGTCTCTGGTCAGCGAGCCAGCGATATTCAAGTCCACTCGACCGATGCTGCCGGATTGCCCAGTCTTGAGTTGAATGCTGCCGCAGTTCCCCGAAATGCGAGAGGCGGCGATCCTCGCGTTTGTGTTGCTGAGACTGATAGCGTTGACGTTCGCCGCACCATCGCAACCGAAACGAGGAACGGGCCCATTGGGTCCTTGGAAAGGGGCGACGATCTGGACCGAGAAGCTCACCGTCGTGGAGTCCCCGCAGATCTCAACGATGTCCTCAGGCGAGAAGCCAGCACACGCTGGTTCCCCTTGCGGGACAATGCCGGAGCCTGCGTAGACCCAGTACACCCTGCTCGCTACCGGTGTAATGAACGTGATTCTCCTATTTGCCTGGTCAATCGTAGCCTCCGCCGAGGGCGCCAGGACCCAGGCATTGGCCTGAGGATCCTGCCACCGGACAAAAATGTCAGCCAAGATAGGTCTAGGCAAACACGCGCCAGCCAGACACACAAATGCGAGAGCGGCGAGCCTTGCACCGTCGAATATGCGGAGCACGTAGGGCACCTCCTGCTCTACAAAACAGACCACTGAGCCCCTCGCGACTGCCCCGTTACCCACGACATCTCAAGCATGCTGATACTGCCGCCCATCGTCCGCAGGGACAACGTCTGTGTCGGACAAGTAGGGCAATGAAGGCTCCCAACAGCACCGCCGTACCGGTCGTAGGCTCAGGGACCCCAAGCACCTCCCAGCGCAATCCAAGTCCGCCAGCAGGAGAGAGATGCCAAACGCACAGTTGAATACCGGTGGCTTCAAGCGGCGCGATGTCTGTGAAGGGAACGGGCCTGCCAAACGTCTCGGGCTCAGCGAGAGCATCGACATAACTGATGCGTGCCCCCGCGGCATCCATGATGTCTACCGAGAGATCGTCCATAAGCCCGTTGCTGGCAATAGAGAGAAACAGCGACATATCTGGGTCTGACGAGAGGTCAAAAACGCCGGGGCCGGTCAGCCAGACCTGATCCCCGATCGCGCTTTCGGAATCTTCATATCGAAGCACGATTTGAATACAAAGAGTATCGACATTGTAGGGCGGGTTAGGCAGCACAAAGGAGTAGTCCGCCCCCTGAGATATTATACTGGCACCATCAGCAGAGCCCACACCAAGTCCACACACAAGTGCGGTCACGAAGCTACTCACCGGTCTTCTGAGCATTGGTCACTCCCTTCACCGAAAATGCCCTTGACAAGCACACTGCGACTACCGCATCCGAAACCACAGGCGTCCTCCCTACTGTTTCCATCCCTGTCCCAATCCCCGATACTGCTAACGGGTCGGGCGTACTGAACCCGAGCGGGCTGCCGGAACAGAGGATATTCGCACCTTGAGCCGAGCTGGCAACCAATGTCATCGCCAGAATGAATCGTTCGAGCATTGCCATCCCGTTCTTATTCGACGAGCCAATTCACCAACAACGCGGTTCCCACACACGAACCAGGACAAGTGCCAGGGGAATGGCTGACAACAGTGTTGCAGGTTCAGGGAGCCCCGTTACCTCCCAATGCACAATGCACCCTCCTGCGAGCGAAAGGTCCCATACACTCAATTGAATACCCGTGGCATCGAGCCCATTCAGGTCAACTGTCCACGGTTCCACTCCAAGAGTCTGGGGCTCGCCGAGAGCGTCCGGGCAGCTGATAGACGCGCCCGCGGCATCGAAAATGGCAACAGAGAGGAACTCCGGAATTCCGTCGCTCGCCATGTTCAGAAAACACCCCATGTCTGGATCGCCAGACAGGTCATAGACGCCCGGCCCCATTATCCAGACCTGCTCGCCGATGGTATTCTCCGGTTCACCGTAGCCCAAGGTGATCTGAATACGGAGTGTGTCTGGCGTATACGGGGGATTGGGCAAGAGGAACCCGTACTCGGCCCCCACCGAGATCACCTGCGCCGCACCGGCCGCAGGGGCGAGGACGGTCGTTACGGCGAGGATCGCACAAAGAGCCAGAAAACCTCTCATCATCGATGTTGTCATGGAGTCCTCCCTGAAGTCGGAAGCAACGTCTCTCGAAGAACACTCTCGTCTGGACTCACCCACCCTGCCATGCCATGGTCGCGACTTATACATCCTGGGGCTGGCGGATCAAAGTCCTTGCTCGCCAGAAAACAACCCGTGTTCGTCTCGATGTCGCCGCTGAGGACTGTCTGGTTCGTTGTGAAGTCGCGATCGGCCAGTCTGAACGTGGCCGGCTCTTCGGTGCCGGCAAAACCGCCGTAGACCGAGACGTTGTTCTTCAACGTGAAAGTCGCCGCCCGCCCACTCGGCACACTGGGCTTGTAGTAGTCCGTCGGGCTCGGGGACGCGGCCACCCAGATGTCGTCGTGGGTCTGGGCCGCGGTCAACGCGGTCTGCAACGTGGTGGCATTCTCCCAGGTTGTTCCGTTGCCCGAGCCTTGGGGTTTGACGTAGATCACGTTCTCGCAGGCATCGCCGATACCGTCATTATCGTGGTCCGACTGATTCGGGTTTGAGTCATCCGGGCAGTTGTCGCAGGTATCCAGTATCCCATCGCCGTCCGAGTCGGCCGTCCCGCAAGATGTTCCCGTCCCGGCGGGAGTCCCGCCATTGGCCGCACACACCGTGGGCAAGAGGTCCTGACAGGAGAAGTCGGTCCTGCAACAGGCTTCGGCAATCTCAACGCTTCCGGTGGTGCTGGCCGTATTGCCCCACTGGTCCATGTCATCCTTGGCCCGGGCGAGATAACGATTGGTTTCCACCGGGAAGGATGCCGTGGAACCCGTCCAGGTCCACCCGCCGGCCAGACTGCTGTCGATGCCCAGCAGCACGTCCGTGCCGGGCTCGATGGTTCCATTGCCGTTCGTGTCGCGATAGAACTCAACTGCGGTCACGTAACCGTCGGCGTCGGTCACGTTGTTGGCGGTCAGGGTCAGGTTGCTGCCCTGGGCAACCGGGTCCGGGCTATCGGACAGGCTGCCGATGCTGGGCTTGGCGGGAGCCAAATAGCTGATCGACACCGACGAGTAGGTGTCCGGCCCGCAGGGTCCGTCACAGCTTCCGCCATACGGGCAGGAAGCGAACCCAAGACCCGCGCAGTAGGCCGCAAGAGACGAATTCATGGCCCCAGTCGAGGTGACACGAATGGTCATCGTGTTACCGCTCGCTCCGAGCCAGCTATTCCACGTTTCGGCGGGGATGGTCACGGCGTGCAGATTCGCCGAGAGCGGCTCTGTGCCATCGCATGGCGATCGCCCAGCTTTTGCACAGGCGGGGCTTGTTCCGGTGCAATCCAGGTTCCACTCCTTGAAGAACTTGCCCTCAGCGGGCATGTTGGTGCTATCGGTGACACCCGGGTCCAACGCGTGGTTGTTGGCAGTGACCGTCAGGTATTTCTCCTCCGGGTCCGCGTCACAGCAAGGGATGTTGGAGCAGGTATCGCAGTCGCCAAGATCATGCGTCGAGTCCCAGGGGTTGCAGCCCAGGTCGGCAATGGCACTGATGGTGATCGTGACGTCGGTGCCAACACGTGCGAGGCATTGGTTCGAGAAAATGTGTGTGTTGGTGTCACCGCCGCCAAGTCCCGGCACCGCAGGCGGGGTTCCTCCCGGCGCGCAGTCGCCAAACAGTTCTGTGCGCAGCAGGGTCAACGACACGAGCAGGCAGACGATTGCGATCGCGCGTCGCTTGGTCATCTTGAGCTCCTTCGAGAAGTGCCGCTTACACGCCAACGCGACATAATCGAAACCACGCCAAGCACGAATACCGCTGAGCTCGTAGGCTCGGGAACGACTTCCCCCCACATCTCCCACTTCGCCTGATAGTCAAGCCGAGATGCTCCAGGATGCCCAGGTGAGGGTCCAATGCTCAACTGCTCGACACTCAATCTCACGAAATCGACACGATACCCCGCGAGATCAGGGGACCGCCCCAACAGCCAACTCTCTGGCCCTCCGCTACCTCCTCCTCCTTCTTCAAAAAGTGCTAGCACGGAGAACTGGTCCTCGATTCCATTTGTCACGAGCCCAACAAGCCCATTGAAGCCGGCAGCATCCTCGGTGGTGAAATCCACCGTTCCTTGCTGACCATCCTGCCAATACACGCTGCCCCCAACTGTAAAAGACTGGTAAGGTGGAGCGAGCGAGTACAACTCCAGCATCAGACCAACGCGCGATACATCCGCATAGCGGATGTCGTCGAGTGCCTCCCGGGCCTCATATGATGATAGCAGTATTGGGGTGGCTGTGGCGGCATTGGCCACTGCGAACAGAACGATGAGCGAACGAATAGCTTGGTGAATCATGAAAATCTCTCCGTCTTAGCCCTAAAGAGCTAACCGTCATGTTACTTTTACTTGCTTCGGGCTCGAATTACGAGTAGCGCACTGGCGCAACACAGCAGCGACGATGTCGGCTCCGGCACCGGGACTCCATAGAACTCATATCTACCTGCAGATATCTCCCAGTCTGTCCAGATACCATCGCCACCGGGGTCGACTCCGGGGCTCCTCAGGTCAACTGTGACAACCTCTCTGATGGATTCGATCCGGTACCCGACCCGATCAGGACCGAATGAGGGGACGTGCAGCTCGAGATCGAACAGATCCTGTCCCCCACCCCCTCCGAGCAGGCCCGCATTGTTGTTCCACGCTCCCTTGAGTTTGTCGTCGTTGCGCCCATTCGAAAGCAAGGCAGTGAATTCGCCGAAGTCAGGATCACCCGCCGAGAAGATGGTGATGTCGATGTCAGTGGGGAATTGAGGTTGAATCGCAAACTCATTGAACAGCATCCCACGAATGCTATTGTCCTCCATTAGATAAAAGAGGACAGGCCACGCCGATTCAACGACCTGCGGCGTGCCCAGGGTGACGCGAGCATCCAGGGTCGCCAGGAGAATCGGCGATGCCTTGGCAACCTTCATTACCACCAAAAAAAAGACCAGAGTGCCAGATAACCCGCGAATAGTCATGACTCACCTCCCTGTATGATTGCAGACACCGCATACGTTGTTAGGTGCTTAGCGACACTGTCACATCGTAGCTTCTCGCAGATGGGCATGTCAAGCACTCGACATCAACACGTTGTGGAATGCTGCAGGCGCGGTCCCCGGAGTCTATGTGGAGCATTGCCTTCGAGAACACCTGCAATTATCCACGATAACAGCGATCACGGCCGGAACCGCAAGCACAGCCAATGAAGAGGGCTCGGGAACCGGCAGGCCGTAAAACTCGTAGGTGATCTCCGCAGAATACGTGAATCCCTGAAGATCCGGGTTGTTCAGCGGGTCAGGTGTCCATGGCTGGAAGACGAGATTCTCCACGATGAGCCGCACTTGTGTAAGCTCGTAGCCGAAGAGGTCTGGTGAGACGCCGAACAACAGTGACTCCGGAGCAGGCGGGCTAATGTGGCCGCCTCCAGAGGGGAACAGATCCCAAAACCGGAACTCCTCCGCGATTCCATTTGTTGCCGACAAAGCGAAGATCGCAAAGCCAGGATCGCCGGCATTGGTAAAGTCCAGTTGGCCTGGCGCCTCCCAGAAGGCCCCAACGCCTAGACCGTACTTGTCTTCGAGCGAACCGGGTAGTTGGAGAATGAACTCGACCTGCGGTTCACTCTCTGGCGCTCCTCCTCCCGCCACATCTGAAGAATGTGATGCCAGGAGAATCGGCGCCGCATTTGCAGTGTTCAATGCCATGGACGCAACGGCCATGGCACAAATCAAGGAACGAGCAATCATGACTTCACCTCCTGCAGAATCACGCGATCCATCCGCACCATCATTAGCGCCGAGAATGACATCCTGCTTCATAGGATCGGATGATAATTCCAGACTGTCCCAGATGTCAAGCAGTTGTCAGCCTGATGCTGTGTGTTGCCGTCATAGGCAAGACTTTGGCTGGTTCTGCTCGGGACGGTCAATACCGAACCGGTCCAAGCTCATGCGTCTGGCGTTGCACTGTCAGCCAACTCTGCAAATTGATGTTCGCTACGCCGCCTTTGATAAGGTTTCACCTACAAGGCTGCTGCTATTCGCGTCCAATACAGGCCACACACCACCCCAAGCGATGCAGACGGGTGTGGCCTTTTTTTCATGCGCATCGCAGAAAGGAGCATGCCATGCATGCAAACCCATTCGAAAGCCAGCTTGAACGGCTGGCCCTTGACGCGCGGGGGACGCGATGCGTCCGGCCTTCGGCCCACGGGCACCGCCCGCCCCGTGTGTCCAGGGCTGGCCCTTGACACACCGGAGGTCGCTCGGGCGACCGTGCGGGACGCACCCGGCCACCGGCCGGCCGGTGAGTCAAGGGCTGGCCGGCCTTATTCCGTTCGGGTACTACCGTTCTTCTTGGCCGGATCGCGCACCGGGGACTTCAGGGCCAGGTTGGCCTCGAGAATATCGCCCGGCTTGAGCGACAGCTTCACGGACGCCGCCTTGAGGCCGGGCTTCGTTGCTTTCAACGTGTATTCGCCGGGTTTGACCGCGAAGTACCAGTAGACCCCCTTGGTATCGGTGGTCGCCTTCTTGTCTGATGGAGAGATCGCAACTTGAACGTCTGCTACCGGTTTCCCGCTCGAATCGGTAACCTTCCCGGTGATGAACGCGTGGGTCGGCTTCCAGGTCGATTTCATGTAGTCCATCACCTTCGTGCCGCGCGTCTCCCACCCTTGCCACATGTGCGGCGGGGCGCCCTGCTGGAACAGGAAGACGGCCATCACGTTCTCGGCCGCGGCGACCACTTCGTTCTTCGGGTCGCCGTACCGATAGATCTCGATCTGCTTGATGTACTCGTCCGCTGTCAGCTTTTCGCGGTCGCGCCAGCCACTTCGTTTCTGCGGGTCCTCGCCCTTGTTCACCCCGTCGCTGCCAAACTCGCCGATGAACCACGGCTTGCTCCGCAACCAGGGGTAGTCGTTCATCGCCCGGACATGGCGGTGGGCCAGCCACGTGTCGTAGTGCTTGACCGTCAGGTCCCAGTACTCGTGCGTCTCGATCGCGTCGGCCTTCAGGCAGGCCTCCTTGACGTGAGGTCGCTCCCACTCCTTGGAGTCCGTCGGACCTCCCGGCCCGTAGGAACCGAAAACGATCAGCCCCTCGTAACCGCCCTTGCGCAGGGTGTCGTACATGTCGATGAAGCACCTGGCTGTTTCCGGGCCGACGTCGTTGAACTCATTCTGGAAACCGATGGCGTCGGGCCACTTCTCCTTCGGCAGGTGCTTCAGGCGGTCGAGGATCTCTTGGCCGAACTTCTTTCCGCCGATCTTCGGGTCACCGTCCGGCCCGGAGGCGTGGTCCCACACCCGATAGAAGACCCGAGCGCCGCGCTCCTTGGCAATCGCGCAACTCGTAATGTCGAGCGCCTTGATCCAGGGGGCACCTTCCGCCCATTTCTTCACGTCATCCGGCCAGCCCAATATGTGCGGACAGATCGGTGCTGCATAAGGCTTCTCTGCCCGCGATATCGACGCGCAGACCGCCGACACCATAGCCGCCGCCACCGCCAACCTCATTGCTCGCCGCGCCATTTCACCGGCCCCAGATGTACGATTGTTCCAACAGCTCCAGTTGAACACCTTTCGAGAGAATACATCCCACCGTTCTACACCGCAACGCGGGGAATGAAGAACCGTGAACATGGAACCACAAATGGACGGTGTCTTGTCCATCTTCGATGTCAAAGCAGGATTCAAGCTGATTACGTTCTGCTTTTCTGAGAGACGGAGAGCTGACAGCCAGGCCTCTCCTTCAATCGGCACAGTTCGGGTCGGCACGCACCCCTGGCCCGCTGAGGCAACCACGAAGTATCGAGATGTCAATGCCGTCGATGACTTCGTCGTTGTTCACGTCCGCATTCTGGCACCTGGGTTCCGTCTGTGTCGCGCCTGTCCCGGTCAGGCAGGCTTGCAGGTGCCCGAAGTCCTCCTGGTCGACGTCGCCGTCGTAGTCGAAATCAGGTGAGACGGTTCTCACTGTCAGGTTGACCAGGATCGTCTGTGGGTTGTTGGCAGCCTCCTCGTCAGAGACGGTAATCACCGCCGTATACTGCCCCACCTCCAGCCCGGACACCTCATCGTAGCTGATGTCGATCGGGTCCGGCTCCCCCGTCGAATCGCCCGTTGTGGGCGACTGGCTCAGCCAGAAAGCGTCATCCTCGATCGTGTAGTTCAGCGTACCGATGCCCCCGTTTCGGATCGTGAACGTATCCTTGGGCAGGTCCTCACCAAGGAAGATCGTGCGATTGAAAACGGTGTGGCTGAGAGTGATCACGGGCGCCGGCACGTGGATCACGACCTCGTCCATGACCTCGCCGTTATCCGCCGCGACGTACCGGAGCTTCAGAAACCGCTGGTCGACCTCGACCAGCATCGGCCCGGCCCGCCCTCCGTTGTTTTCCCCAAACGCCCTGGCCAGCCAGCCCGGAAGCCGGTTCGGAACGTTCCCATCAAAGGGCATCCCGCCCGGCGCGACAACGATCTCAATCACATGGTCGCCCTTGATATACAGATCCCGATTGACGAAAAGCGGGCTTTGGTCGGTAAGGTACGTGACGTCGCCGCCCGCATAGCCGGTCAGAGGGAAACTCCGCTGATAGGTGTGAATATGCCCGCAAAGCAGGACGTCCGCCCCTGCCTGGACGAGGACGGGAATCACCTCGGCCGCCATGTCGCCCTCGGTGTCGGGGCGCCCGACGCCCGACTTGGGCGGATAATGACCGACAACGATCTTCCAGGGTTGGCTGCTCGCGTTGAGATCCGCCTGCAGCCACGTCACGATCGCCGACTGCCGCGCGTCCGAGTTGCCCGGCCCGCCCCAAGCCGTGGCGTCGAAAATGGTGAAATGCGCCAGGCCGTAATCGTACGAGTAGTTCTTCTCGGGCGACTCCCCCACAGGGCCTGCCACCGGGCTTGTGACACCCGAAACCGGAGACGGCACGTGGTAGTTGTCCAGCGCCGGCCCGCCGTCGTTGGTGTAGGCCTCATGGTTGCCCATGCAGAAGTACTCGACGTGGTTGCGGACGAACGCCGACTGATTCGGGACCAGCGATTCGTTGAATCGGTAATCGTACTCCGGATGTTCGCCGAGATCCTGGACGCCGTCACCCACGAGCATGACGAATGCCGGATCCAGGGCAGCAATCCGCCCCATGACCATTTCGAATACCGGTACCGTTTCAGGAAGCCTGGCATGGGCATTGTCGCCCGTCACCGCGAAACTGAATGGGGCGGTGTCGTCGTGGCGTTTTCGCGTGCTGAACGCACCGGCATAGGCGGCAACTACCACGGGGTTGCCCGGTTCCCGCTTATGGATCACCTGATACTCGTACTGCTCGCCGTAGTCGAGCCCCGTGATCGTAACCCAGTGATTCACCCGCGTGCCCGAACCGGTCGCCAACGTGCCGATCGGGGCCGCCGGCGTGAGACCGGGTTCGCCGACCCGACGATATCCCACTTCGAAAAAATCGGTCGGCGCGTCGCCCATTCCGGATTCCGTTGTCTGCCAGACGATAACGATCTGGTCCCTCTCGCCGACGCCGGGCCCCGTCGTCGCCAGCGGGGCGTCGCCGAGCTGCAGATACGGCTGGTGTCCGACTTCGAGGATGCGCCGGGCTTCGGCGGGCGGCGACAAGACCAGGATAGCAGCGCAGCAGGCGACTGCGATCGACGTCTCAGCCCGCCTTGACTTCATCGGCTTGCTCCTCCGCTCTGCACGGACCATCGCCCCCAAACCGCCGCCGCAGCGCTCCGACGCCTCCGGCGGCCGCCCGATCGCGAGCAGACCTCCCTTCCTATTCTACCACACCCCCTCCGCAACTCCGCAGTCATTCGCAGAACGTGAGATCGGCGCAAACAGAACCGGGACCAACTGCACGATGGTCCCGGTCGTGGAGGGCCTCTCATGTCCGGTTCGTCATCGTCTCCGCCTCAGCAGCGCCGGCAGGCCGCCTGCCATGAGCAGCGCGGACAATGTCGGTTCTGGGACCACCACGAGGTTGTCGAGCAGGTGGAAGTTGCCCTGGACCTGTGCTCCCTCACGTGCCCGCGTGTAGATAATCAGCGAGGCTTCAGGACCGGTCGCGGTGAAGGTGTACTGGTACGTGTGCCACAGGCCGTCCCCGAAGTTCGCCGCCGGGAAGGTGATGGACCCCGGACCGTCCTCGATGGCCTTCATGTCATTGGCGGACAGTGAGCCGTCGGCCCGAACCGCATACTGCGCTCGGAAAGGCTTCGTCGTCAGGCCGTTCATGTTGCCCAACTTCATGTCGAAGAACACGTTGTACTCAACGCCTGCAACAGTAGGAAACTTCGTCCCCACGTAGATATCACGCGGATTCATCTGCTCGTCGTCGATCATGATCTTCATCGAGCACTCGCCTTCGGTCTTGTCCGCCGGTTCCTTCGACAGCCGCCAGTGAACGGCGGCCGGGCCGATCCAACTGGGATAGGCCACGTACCAGTCGGGAGCAATCGAGCCGGCGAAGTTCAGTTCGCTGTCGTCCGTGTACGGCGGCTGCATCGTGCCCCCGCCTGTTCCCGCCCCTGCTCTCTGATCGAGCTCCGCCGATGCAGCAAGATACGTGCCCTCCAACCCGAGGTTGACGGCTTGGACGGTACCGGCCAGAACCGCACCGACCACGATGGCTTGCACAATCGTCAAAAGCCTCATCACTCGCCTCCTTTACCGTAATCGTGTTGCCCTGGAATGGAGAAGTCTTCGCGCCCCGTGCGAATCCGCACGAACACGCACAAGTTCTCTCTCTGCCTGATTTGTCAGCTACGATCATATCACCAAAGGCTCTTGTGTCAAGCAAAAACACGAAAGACTTGGCCGCAGATTAAAGCGACAGTGGATACGTGGGCTCCCCCGCTTTTGCATCATCGTCGGCAAACCTATGCCGGCCCCGCTCTATACTGTGCGGAACGGGGCCGCCCCGCCTGCAACTGCTTCCACCCTGCCCTTCTTGCGTGCGACCGAGGAATGAATCCTCGGCCGCAAGCGGCGCAGGGCCCCCGCTCGCGGACCATTCGAGCTGCTCGGCGAAGAACAAAGGCTGAGAAGGTCAAAGGGCAGAGGCTAACGTCGTTACACACTTTTCCTTCGGAAGACTCCCATGACGGCTAGCGGACCTTTCCGACTTATCCTACCGCTTCTCATATTTCTGAACAGGCTGG
>DAOOIV010000136.1 GCA_035384605.1 Phycisphaerae bacterium | reverse complement strand
TTCGACACCCCCCAAAAAACCTGGAATCGCCTTTGGCTGTTCAACTTGGGTTAGCGCACGACCGAAAAAGAAGCACCCCGCGCATCGTCGATCGCTGCACCGCCTTCACGGCTTTGAAGATCGTCAATGGTGTTAACCGGCGATTTCAGGGTAGATACGCATCTACCGGTTCAATGATCCGCACCGGCCACCCCAAGCCGCCACATCACCATGCTTCAACATCACCAGGAGCAATCCCCGCGGTGCTGGTGCGTCGACGGCACGGCCGTGGTCGTGCCGGCGGTTCCGGCCGGGAGAAGATGGGTCAGACGCATGGCCGTTCGAGGGTTGAACCGGAAACCCTTGAGCATCGCCTCTTGACCATCAACGACCTTAACCGGCTCAAACGCCTCATTCACGTCGATGTCGAGCAACAACGCGGTCTCACGGCCCGGAGCAATCATGAACCCGCAATCCAGAGTGACTTGCGCCGCCTTCCTGCGGTTCCCGTCCGGAACAAGGGTGTCATCCGGAGTCTCGTGGTCAGGCCGGTCGAGGGTGACTCGGCCTTCCCTGCACGTGAGACGGAGACTCGTGTACGGACCTTCAGGAAGATCGGCGTTGATAAGCAGGTTGGCTTGGCCTGCCTGAATCTCGAGTAAGTCGATGATTTGCTCGCCTTCCTGAACCACGATCCACGACTGATCGGCGGCGACCGCTGCCGCGGCCTGCGGCAAGCCCAGAAAACCCGCGTTTTCAGCAAGCTGCGGAGCCGTGTGTTGTCGAAGCACCTCCACTCGCGTGACGGTCAAGCTTGCCCTTTTGAGCGGCTCCGCTGGCGCGGGTGTCCTGCCCATGACCACCTTCAGCCTGCCTGTGGGCGGCGCAGGCGCCCCGGCCGAGCCCCACGGGCCCAAGAGCCCCTTGACTGAAGCACCCACCATGCCTGCCACGATCACCAGGCAGACGAGCACCCCTATACCCGTTTGGCGATGACGGCAATCCATGGCCCCCTCACGTCTTGTGGCTTACCCTCAATCCCGAAGCCCCGTTCCACGAGTGGTTCGTTCACAACACTGATTCACGCATTGACGCATGTCCCGCCGATTCCCCGAGCGGAAAACAATGCCAGACTGTTTATCGTCTAAGCCCCCGGCGTGACGTTAGCGAACTTGAGGTTATCGGCTGAGGGGCGGGCTCTTCGGGTTGATGCCTGGTCCGCGGGCCCTGCCAAAACACATCAACAAGGCCCGAGAAACAAGGGAGAAAAGCAGTTATCAACCACGCTGATTGGAAAAACCGGCCTCGCTGGCCGGGGTCAGAAATCGCGGCGAGCCTGACGCCTCCAGCCGGCCTTCAGCTCGGAAGTTGGCAAAGCGGCGGATTTCCAGAAAACGTGGCCGCACCGGATGCACTGCACGCGACCCAATCTCGACTCGATCCGAACATTGACCAGCCCGCACTCCGGGCACTCCGCTCTCACGATTTCCGATCCCATGGCACCAAAGTTGAACATATCGCAACTACCAATGAGAGGAACGCTTCTTCTCCAAAGCCTCCGGTCAGCAAGCCGTGCGGCTCGTGCCTCGCGCCAGAAACCAGAGATCGCCCCTCTCCTCCGGGCACCCCCGACAACCCCCGGCCCGACAGACCTTTGCGAGCTATCCAATGTTATGGTCGTCCATCTGGCTAAGGCAAAGGCGGAAAACACCCCCATCCAGGTCTCATAAACCGGATCCGCCGCCGTGAATCGCAATGACTCCAAGCGCCTGATCTTGAAGTGCCCCGCATACGCGCATACCGATGGCCAAACGGTATCTTCCCGCTCAATCTATACACGCGGGATCCGCTGCGATATCCGTGCCCCTCAAGCATCACCGAGAGAGGCCCCGGTCAGCTTGGTCGATCTGCTGATTACCATCACGGCATCCTCGCAGGCAAAGCCTTGGACTGCGCCGCACCACCGATGCAGCCCACAGCCCGATGGATATCATCGATGTCAACATCGGCGCCTCCGTCGAACGCGTCGCGAGCCGACAGGATCACATCACCTGCGGTTGCGTCCTCCGTATCGAGGATCCTGCGCGGCAAACCCTTGATATGAATTGTCACTCACAGGAATCTCTGCCACAACCCAAAGAGCACCCGGCCTACCTGGGCCGAAACGATCAGGCGGGGCAAAGCCATCAAATTGCAGGATGGGCAACGGACGATTTCCTGTTCGAGGGTCAGGGCACAATGATAGCCCATCTCGCGAATAAGGACTTCAGTCTGAGACGACATTGCAGCCAGGCGCCCGTAGGGATAGGAAAAGTGCGGGCTGTGATCGCCGATCCGCTCCTGGAGCAAGTCGCGAGCAGCGGCCAGTTCACGTCGAATGTAGTCGGACGTCTGCGGGGCCAGAGCGATATGTGACAGGCCGTGACTGCCGACGTCGACCCCGGCAAGCTTCAATTCACGCACCTGTTGCCAGGTCATCGGGGCGAAAGAAGGATACTGCTCGCGCAGAAAAGCGATCTCATCATCCGAGTACAGTGAGAGCAATTCATCGAAACGAGAACGACGCTGGGGCTCGGGCAGATAGCGGCAGGCCTCGATGATCTGCTTGACCGCGGCACTTCGATGCTCGGGCGTGCTCAGGTCAAACTCGACGGCCTGGCCGTCCCAGTGCAGCACGATTCGTTTCCGCCCGCCGCGATGAATCAGCACGCGCACGTCGTCCAGCCACTGTCGCCCCCCCGTCTCGATAAGACCGGCAGGCAGAAAGACCGACCATGGCATCCGTCTCAAGGCCAGCTCACCGGCCGCAAGCTCGTGGCAGCAGGCATAACCATCGTCGAACGTCACCACGATGCTCTTGGGAGGCGGGGAGCGACGCTCTCTAATGCAGGCCACCAACTCGGTCAGGCTGATCACGTGAAACGAACGATGGAGCACGTTCAGCAACCGGCGGAAATTGCGCAGACTCAGAACGTTGTCCTCCACCTGGGGATCCGGACGTTCGGTAATACCGTGAAAGCACAGGATTCCCGCCTGCTGTTCGATGTCCGGGAGGTGGTTATGGGCCCCAGCCAACGCCATCATACGGCCGGCGCAGCCTCGGAGGCGGTCGCCGCTTGCGGCAGGCGACGCGGCGGCCCGCGCCTCGAGCCGCCATGACAGGCCCTCAAACAGTCTCCGACGGATCGGCATTACTCGTCTCCACTTCCCGCACGCGGCAAACCGGCACGCAAAAGTCACACACGCTCGGCAAAACGGCCTTCCAGCGCCCGGTACACCGCCCATCCGCTTGCTGCGAGCACAACAGAAACGCCGAGGGCGGTTAGGAAGGGCACGGCCTCCGGCAATCGTCCATGGATCACGATGTCACGATAGGCGGAGATGATCGGAACCATCGGGTTAACCGTCGTTAGCCATCTGAGTGCCGCCGAACCGTCAGTCGGCAGCGGGTACAACACATTGGTCAGAAACATCCACATCTGGATGCCGACCGCGAACAGGTACTTGACGTCGCGATACCACAGATTGCCCAGGGCCAGCCAAAGACCCAGGCCCACCATCAGAACCACCTGGATAACCACCACGAGCGGCAACATCAGAAGTACCGAACGAAACGCGAATGACCAGTCGCTGGTCGCGTCGAAGTAAACCACCAAACCCACCAGCACGACGGAGGCGACGAGAAAGTCAAAGAAAGCGCTGGCAATCGATGTCAGCGGAAGAATCTGCTGCGGGAAATAAACCTTGGTCACCAAGTCCCGTTGCGACGTCAAGCTCTGAATTGAGCCGTTCAGGCCCGTCGCAAAAAAGGTCCAGGGCAACACCCCGATGTAGACGAACAGCGGGTAGGGCACGTCCAGGGAGGCGATCGCGTTGAGCGAAACCGCGCGCGTGAAGATGAACGTGAACAACAACATCATGCCCAGTGGCTGGAGCAGTGCCCAGGATACGCCCAGCAGCGAGTGGCGATAGCGCACCACCACCTCGCGCCGCACGAGTTGGTACAAGAGATCGCGATAGAGCCACAGTTGAAGCATAAGGAAACGCCTAGCCGTCAGCTATCAATCCGTTCCTCGTATGGCGTCCGCGGCCGGTGAAACCGTCAGGCCCCTCAACCAGGCAGCTCGCTCGCCCTGACGCTGCCTCCGCCAAAGCCGGGAACCCGCTAAGTCGACGTCATGACCGCGGCTTCGCAACGCTCCTCTTCAGCAAGTGCCTCTGCGAGGCCCCCGGAGCGCCCGCAGGGCGGTGTCCTGCCGCACGCGTCGATAATGGCGGCGATCTGTTCGAGCCGGGCCTCCCAGGATTCGCTTCTCATCAAATCCGACCTGCGCCGGCGGTCGGCGGCGCTGTTGCAGGCAAGCGCATCCTCGCAGCACCTTATCATTCGCTCCACGTCGTCGGCCACCCATACGGCGTTGGGTATGGGTCGAACCGAGGGCAACCCGGTGCTGACCACCGGGACGCCGGCCGCCAGATACTCGTACAACTTGATCGGATTGGCGCTTCGCGTCAGGGGAACGTGCTTGAAGGGAATCAGTCCGATGTCAAACAGGCGAAGATAGGCCGGCAACAAAACGTGATCTCTTTCTCCGAGCCAATACACGTTCGGCAGATCCTCGCACGGGCCGTGTGGAACGAGCACCGGTCCGATCACGACGATCGACGCGCGCCGATATTCGCGCGCCAGAGCGGCCAGCAGATCGAGATCGACCCATTCACCCACAACCCCGATGTAACCGATGATCGGTCGCCGCAGTGATTCCAGCTCCCTCGGGGCATCCAGCTCTTCTTTCACCGCCCGGCTCAACTGCTCGTAGTCCACGCCGTGCTCCACAAGATGCACGTTGCGGTGAAACCGTGACTTGCTCTCATAGAGCGGCCGGGAAGTCGCGATCACTACGTCCACCCGGTCCAGCAACTGCCGCTCGCGATTCTCGATAAGAGCCCGGTCGTAGCCGGGAAACTCGCCGAAAGCGTCCACACAGTAATACAGGGCTAGTTCCTCGCCGAAACAACCCACGAAGTCGCTGACGTCCGGGGCGAAGCTCCAGAGCTGCACCGGCCGATTCGGTAAGGTTTCGACCACTTGCTCGATCGCCCGTCGCACGGTGAATCTGTTGAACCGACGTGCCAGACGCATCGAAGGCATGGGCACTTGGAAGGGCGTCACCACCGCGATGTTGTGGGCGACTCGCTGGGCACCTTGACGCATCTGCCGGAGCTTGTCCCAAATCATCCGAAGGTCGTACGGATGCATCGTCGGCCGGCGCGAAGCATGCCAATTCACCCAGACAACGTTGTTGCGTCTGGCCAGGCGGCGCATGATATGGTGCTTGCTGGTCGGATGAAAATTCCAGCCGCTCGCGAAGCAAATGATGTTCTTGCCGCTGATCACGTCGATAGACCCCCGGGCTGACAACAAGGCGAGGCTGTTGCCCCGTCAAACGCACAGGCCGATCCTCGCTCTCTGCCCGATGTCAGAAGCCGCTCCAGGCGAAGAAGACTGACATCCGGTCGCAGGCGGCCGACGACAAACGCCAGACCTGCCCGGGCCACATCCTGCGCCAGGGAGTCGTCGTTGAGCAGTCTCAGCACCGCTTCGGCGAACTCGGCCGGCGACTCGCCAACCAGCAATTCCCGCCCCGGCCGGGCTCCTAGTCCCTCGGCCACACCGGGTGTCACCACGCACGGCCGCCCGGAGGTCATGGCCATCAACACCTTGATCTGCGCCCCCCGCGCGATTCGCAATGGGGCAATGCAAATCCGCATCTTCTCCAAATACGGCTCCACCTCGGCAACGGTCCCGGTCACCTGTATGTTCTTCCCGTTGTCCAGCCGCCGAAGGACTCGCGCCGGAGATCTCCCCACCAGCCACCAGCTTGCATCACGACGGCTGCTGGTGATCAACGGCCAGACCTTCTCGGCAAACCAACAGGCACCGTCGATATTCGGTCCGTAGTCCATCGCCCCCACAAACCCGATCACCGGCTCACGCGGAAGATTCACCTCTTTCGGTACTGTCGGCAGATCCGCGGCCACAAGGGCCGGAGTACTCGGTCCCACCACGTGCACCTTCTGACGAAGGCGTTCATCCTCAACCAGCGACGCTTCCCGCTCGCTGATCAGGACGCTGGCATCAAAGCTGCCCAGCCACCTCCGTTCGCGGCGATCAAGCCGGCGAGCCTCAATCCGGTAAACCCAACTCATCGGCCAGGCCGCACCGGCCGCAGACTCAGCCCATTTGCGGCTGTCCAGATCGTCCAGATTCAACACCCGACGCGACGCCGGAACCTGAAGCGCCAGCGGGGCCATGCTCGACGAAAATGCCAGTACCGCGTCGAAACCTACCTGCTCGGCCCACTGCATCACCTGCCGCCGCAAACGCCCTGAGGCAAAGTATTGCTCCGTTGCCGTCCCGCCGGCCAACAACCCCGTCAACGCACGAGCCTGTGCAAGGGACTCATGTAGCGGCACCGCCGCGACCTCGCGGCACATCGACCGCAGTGCCCCCAGCGATCGGCGGGCCTCCTGCGATGTACGCCCCAGGAAGCCCGTCTCGAGAAACCCGGCGCACCAGACGTCGTGCCGCTGCGCAAGAAACCGCAGTTGTGCGGCGGCGCGAAGCTTCGCCCCGCCGTCCGCGGGACAGGGCAACCGATGGACCAGGTACAGCAGCTTCATCGCAGTCGTCAATCCTCATTTGTCGGTTCTTAGTCGTTCGGCGTTTTCAATCCCCTGTAATGCCCAGAAGGCGGGGTCTCTCTCGCTCATCAGCGCTGCCTGTCCGGCCGACCTCTGAAAACGGATCATGGACAACCTTCCAACTCACCCCGGAATCGACTTCGACAACCACGCCCCCAGCGGCCGGGTCACCGCCAGCGGCAGCTTGGGCCACACCCGCCGACTTAACTGCAATCTCGGGTTGTTCGGCGTCAGATCAGGCGCCCGGCCGCCCGCCGGCACAAAGTATTGGTATTGCAGCGGCGTCGGCTCGAAGCCCTGGAAACGCTTGAAATCGCAGGAACCTTTGTTATCGACCCGCGACCGCCCGAAGTCGAACTCCCGGCAACCCCGTTCCACACCCTTTTCCATGGCACACATGTACATGAAATGATTGGGGTGATACTTCTCGAATCGTTCGTCACAACCGGCAAAATAGGGCGACAACGTGTCGCGATAGACGAAGCTGACCAGTCCGGCAATGGCCCTGCCTTGATGCTCCACGATCTGAACCAGATGCTCGACCCGCTCCCCGGCCTGCAACCGGCTGCGCGTCGCGTCCATCAATGCACGGAAAAACCTCAATGGATAATTCGGCGACGCCAGGCGGCGCATCGACTGGCTGTAGAGCAGCCAAACCTCGTCAAGACGCGACTCGTCGAATCGCGAAACCAGATTGAACCGCTCGCGGGCCTGCCGGGCGGCGGCTCGGGCCTTGCGCGGCATCTCCGCCAGAACCCGGTTCGGGTCTGCCGGCAGAGACTTGCGAAAGGTCACATATCGATCCGAGATCGGCAGTTCCGGCCATCGCGCGCGAATGGAGCGGATATCCAGCCACTGCGCCCCGGCCTGGATCGCCAACGCCGTCGCCGCCTCCAGGAGAGCGCGATGTGTCTCATCGTCGTCGGCCAACGAACCGCCGTAGACCGCATAAGGCACGCTCACCATCAGCGTGCCCGCCAGCCGGCTGTCCACCCTCATCAGCGGAAACACGCCCGCCGGGCGCCCGTCGCGAAAGGCCATCAGATAATGACTGCGGTGCCCGAAGGCCTCGGTCACGGCATCCCGCCAGATCAACGTGTGAAAGATGGTACTCTCCGGATGACCGGCGACGTAGGCGTCCCACAAACCGGTTGTGCCCTCATCCAACTCGGTGATGCTGATGGACAAGTCTCCCTCCTATGACGTGCTCTGGTAATAATCGTGGCTGAGCGAGGCCATCCGCGTCTCGTGGTAGCCTGCCAGAACGCACCCCGCCACGTTGACACGGTTGGCCTGCAGCATTTTCACGCAGCGATCCACCAACGGCTCGGGCGTCCGGTTCATGCGGACGACCATGATGACCGAATGGCACAACGGCGCGATCACTCCTGTGTCTGCGGCTTCGTGAACGGGTGGCGTATCGATCAGACTGTAATGAAAACGCTCGGTCAGTTCCTTGAAAACGCCGCCGAACGACTTGCTGGCAAGCAGTTCGCTGGGCAACAAACCCGCCGGATCTCCGGCCGGGATGAGGTAGAGATTATCCCGGACCGCCGGCATGCATACCTCCGCCAGCGACAGCTCGCCTCGCAAGACCTCCGCCAGCCCCGGCTGACGCTCGGCCCCGAGCAGACAACTCAGCCCGCAGGCGTGAAAATCAAGATCCACCATGGCTACCCGCAGGTACTTCAGTTCCGCAAAACTGAATGCCAGATTGGCGGTGGTAACGGTCTTGCCCTCGCCGTGCAGGGCCGAGGTCAGGGCCAGCACACGGGGACCGCCCCCTGGATTGGCGGTGATCAACCGGGTGCGGACGGATCGAAACTTCTCGGCCGTCACCGAGTTCGGCTCGTGTAGAGCCACCACCTCCCCGCCGACCGACTCACTTTCAACGGCAGGGGCCGTGATCGGAAACGGTTGTGGCGACGAAGGAGGCTTCAGCAGCGACTGGACACAATCGGAAAAGGACTCCGCCCTCGTGGCCCCGCGCCCGAAAGTGCGCACGGAAGCGGCGGCAACATTGCCAAACGACATATCCGTCGTTTGCGCCAGCCGCAGGTTCCGCTCCTGCTGTGCTCGTTTCAGCGCTTCAGCAATCCGTCCCATGTTCTTCCGTCGCCTGCTATTGACGCCGTCTGATCCTCCGGTCCGGACAGGCGTCTCTCATGTTCCAGTAATTCGGCCTGTCCATTCTCCCAACAGAGCCGCGGACCGCGTCATCAGCCGGTCATACGATTCGGGACGTTCCAACGCCAGGTAAACCAGGATCCCCATGAGGGCTACCGCCAGTGTCTGCACCGTCACGAACGTCGGTAGCAGACACTTGCGAAGACGCCACCGCGAAGGTCGCCCCGCACGAATCTCCCCGATCGTCTCCAATACCGGAACGCCCAGCGTCTGCTTTAGCCGGGCCGGATCCTTCACCGAACGGTCCAGAATCTCGCGAAGGAATACGATCACAATCGCCACGGCCAATCCCAACCCCGAACTGACCGCAAACAAGCCGTTGGCGGTCGGTCTGCGAAGACGACCGGCCAGGTGCGGCTGATCCAGAGGCAGCACCTGGATGCCTCGGTTTTCCGCCTCGGCGGTCAGGATGCGATTCAACTGGCTCAAGTTGTTGTTCCAGAGATCCAGATCGTTCTGGGCGCTGGCCAGGGCCTGCTGCAGATTGACGTACCGCTCCCTGCGTTCAGGCAACGACTGCATGTCTTTCTTGAGTCGCTCCTGCGTCTCCAGATTGGCCTTCAGCTCCAGCTCGATCCGGGCGAGATCGTCGCGGTTGGTCTTGATCTCCATTTCCGTCTTCTTTCGCTCCGCCTCCCATGAATCCGCCGGGAGATTCATCATCCCCGACGGCACCTCCAGATTCTCCGGAAGCTGGTTGAGAGTTTCCTGGAGGCTTTCAACCTGACGACGCAGGGTCACGATCTGAGGATGCATCTCGGTCATCCGACGGGTGACTTTCAAGTCGTCGATCTTCCTGTTCAGGCTGGCGATCTCTGCCGTCGTCTGCTGGTAGCGCGGGTTCGCCATGGTACTCGTCCCGATCGCGGCCGGTCGATTGGGCTGTGCGGCGTCCTGTGAGGGGCGGGTGGTCAACCCAGCCAGATAGGCCTCGGAAGAGGCGATTCTTGCCTGCAGTCTCTGCCGATCGCGTTCGTTGCGCTCGATGCTCCGCGCGACAACCTGAAGCCTCTGCTCGAGAGTGTCGGGCCCGGTCGGGTTGGTCCCCGGAAAGTCCACGTCGATCCGGTGAAGCTCGGCCCTCAGGGCGGCAACTTTCTCCTGACACTTCCTGGATTCTCTCTCGAAAAACTCGTGCGCGTCATTGAGGATGCCCGAAACCCTGTTGCGCGTGCCCGTAATGTAGCTGTCCCGGATCCTCGCCAGGATCGGCGCAGCCCGGTCGGGCTGATCGCCCAGATAGAGTATTTCGACAATGTCGGAGAAATCCCCGGTTTCGCGGATGTGCACCGTAATCGACTCGATCCATCGCCCGATGATCGCGTCGCGATCGGCTTTGGCCTCGGCGGTCAGGTTGCCGGAGCCGTCGCGCGGCAAGTGATCAAGAAGACCCGCTTCCTCGACCGCCAGCCCAACGATCGAGAAGCTCCGCAGGTCGGAAATCAGAGACTGCCGCAGGGCGGCAAAAGAGTACGGCGAGTTGCTGGCCAACAGCTTGGAGATGACCAGGTTGTTGCGACGTTCAAACGTGGTGCTGACATAGTAACGCCGGGGACAGGTCAGGCCTATCGATAACACGAGCAACATGACCGTCAACATCGAGATCGTGATCAGTGGCCAGTGCCGGCGCGCGACGTCCAGTACCTTCGACAGAGTCTGGAGCAGACTCGCAACAGCCGATTCCTCGGGCGGTGCGCCGATTCGGGGACCGAGAATAACCGACGTGGGTTGCACGCTCATATCAGATCCTTTGCGGGCCCTTGTCTGCCTTGACGGATGATCCTCACCAGCCCTCGTTGATGTACGGCCTCACCCCGTACCCGTAATACAGCTCCGTGTTCGCCCCCGTGCCATCGCTCCAGTTGTAGTCCGTGTACGTCCGCAGCGTGTTGTTCGCATTCGCCGGAAAAGCATAGGCATTCAACAGCGGCACCGCCGGATACAACAACTCCTGCACCCGCAGACCGACCCAGCCCAGCGGCGTCGGCGGCACATAGACGATGTCGCCTTCCTGAAGAAGCAGATTATTGCGAAGATCACCTTTCTGAATCATTCGCGTTACGTCGATCGTGATCTCCCGCACCTCATTGGGGTCGGCGCTGGGCCTGATGACCCGAACCATCTCGCCCCAGGCAATGAGATTCGGTCGCGCGTTCGCCAGCACCGTTAACAGCGTGTCGTTTCCGGTGAAGGGCTTGGGACCGTTGAAGGTCACCTGACCAAACACGTAGATGCACCGGCTGGTCGGCGTGACCAGCCGGACCTCCACCTTGGGATCGACGTAATAGCGGGCCAGCAGCTTCTCCATCTTGGCGGCAATCTCTTGCTCCGTCAGCATCGAGACTTTCACCGGCCCCAGCAACCGCAGCATGATCGTGCCGTCAGGATTGATGCGACTGTTGACCCCGTCGACCTCGGGACACGTGGCGGAGGCAATCACCACCAGATCGGTGGGCTTGGCTCGATGAGTGGCGTCCACAACGTCATGGTTATGGGCCTGCACGAAAGCCTTCACGTCGTCATATTTCGGCGCGCACCCCGTGCTCGCGACAAGCTGAACAAGGGCCCCCATTCCCAGAATCATCAATCGGGTCTTGGCGAAGTCCTGCATGCCTTTGGTCTCACAGGTGGCAATCCTGAACCTCTCCGGTTCTGCCTCGACGACGGCTTCAGCCGGCACGCCCGATAGCTGGCGGACCTGGCTCCGTGCCAGAGTAATCGGACGCTCAGAGGCTCAGTTCGACTTATCCTCGTTTTTTTTCCGGGCGTTGGCACGAGCCTCAAGGTGCCCACCAGGCAGGTCCGATAGAACGGCTTGGGACGCGCCGGTTCTCCTTCGTCCGATAATCGCGCGCGCCGAAAACGGTCTCCCCATCAGGAGGTACCGGGCATGTACTGCTCCCATTTCGGGCTTCACCGCCCGCCGTTCAACAACACCCCGGATCCGACGTTCTACTTCAGTACGCCGGAACACGAGGAGGCCCTGGCCACCCTTCAGTACGCAACAGAACAACGCAAAGGATTCGTCCTCATCACCGGCGAGGTCGGCGCCGGCAAGACGCTCACCGGCCGGGTGTTCCTGCGCCAGATCGAACAGCAGGCCGAAACCGCTGTGATCACCAACACCCACCTGTCGGGCCACCAGCTCCTGGCCGCAATCTGCTCAGAGTTCGGGCTCAGCCCGCCTCCGCAAGCCGGAAACCTCGAATTGAGCCAGTTGCTCCAGGAGTTCCTCCTCGAGCAATTCGCCCAAGACCGCTATGTCGTCGTGATCATCGACGAGGCCCAGAATCTGCCGGACGAGGCCTTCGAAGAGATCCGGATGCTCGGCAACCTTGAGGCGGACGACGCCAAGCTCCTGCAAGTCTGCATCCTGGGACAACCTGAACTGAGAGAGCGATTCTCCCAACCGAAAATGCGCCAGTTGGATCAGAGGCTGTTTGGTCGTTTTCACCTCAAGGCCCTATCCGCTCAACAAACGCGCCAGTACATCCATCACCGCCTTCGCGTCGCCGGATGCCCGGGAACCGACCTTTTCACCGATGAAGCCATTGATGCCATCTACTTGGCGTCCAAGGGAATTCCCCGACTGATCAACCAGATCTGCGATGCCGCGCTGCTCGCCTGTTACGCCGACAGACGGAAAGTCGTCAACGATGAGATCGTTGAGGAAGTCTGCGAACAGGTCGGTGGCGTCAGTGGAGACGCCAAATCCCCCGAGACGTCAGATCATCCGGC
>DAOOIV010000135.1 GCA_035384605.1 Phycisphaerae bacterium | reverse complement strand
GCCCTTCTACCTGCGCTCGGGCAAGGCGCTGACCCGCAAGACCACCGAGATCATGGAGACCTGCACGGCAGTCCAAGAAGACATACTCGGGATCGAATTCCTGCTTGAGCTGAAGCAAGAGGTCGGCTAAGGGGCTCTGCCCTGGATTCGTCATGCTCGCAACCAATTCGTAGTCGATGCGAGACAGCTTCTCCACGTAGTGATCGTCGACACGTCCAACAGGAACGCAGACGATCGGCTCTCCCGCAGTGCCGATCAGATCCTTGTCCGACTGCTTTACGACATAGTCCTTGATATCTGGATCGAATGACGATCCAGCTACGAGGTGTTCCAAGAGATAATCGGCTACCCCATGTTCAACTGGATTGTCTGCCAACAAGGTGCCTAGCCCGGGGGCCTCAAGATCAAGATCAACGACCGCCACCTTCTTCGCGCCTCTCGCAAGATTAACGGCGGCAGCGCACAGGCAAGTAGTCCTGCCAACGCCACCCTTGTGCGAGTAGAATGCCATTATGGCAGGGGTGTGAGCGTTCAAGGGCCAAGGTGGCTTGTGCTCGCGGCTCATCCATGCTGACTTCGCCGCGCAACGCTCCACGATCCACCAGCAGGGAAACTCAGA
Source organism: Phycisphaerae bacterium (assembly GCA_035384605.1). Lineage (NCBI taxonomy): Bacteria > Pseudomonadati > Planctomycetota > Phycisphaerae > Phycisphaerae bacterium. The sequence goes on along the minus strand of DAOOIV010000135.1, from coordinate 12,277 downwards.
TTGCGGCTCAATAGGCTGTCGGTCGGAGCGTACCTGCTCAAGAATGGCGTAAAACTCGCTCTTCGGCCGGTCGACGTCGAGCACTCCGCCCCAGAACGGAGCAAGGGAGGTCTCCAGGCTGGTCGCCAAATCGGCAATAGAACTGGCAAGTTCATCCGCGCTGTTTTCCCGGGCTTTCAGGAACAGCCTGACCCGACCCCGCAAATCCCGGAGAACCAATACCTCCTCGATCAAGCCGTGGGACCGGTGGTTCTTGATCGTTTTGAAGGCCGTCGGGAGAACGTCCTCGAAATGAATCATTTGGGCACCGTCTGCAACACTCCATCCAAGACCATTTGGACAACCGTTTTTCGAAACACGAGTTTCGCCCGATCGAGCAGAGTCCGACAGGCTGGTTCATCGACCTCACCTGTTCGAGCGTATCTCAGAGCCACAGACCATCGCCGCCACAGTTCGGCAGCCTCCCGGTCAAGATCGATCGGGTAGCGTCTGGCAGCAAAACTCAGGTCTGCCGCCAGCAGAAGATGCTCGGGCTTAACCTCATTAAGATGTATCCGTCGCAATGACAACCCGGCGTGTTGTATGACCGCCTTGACGCCACATTCCCCAATATAACCAGCCAAGTAGGCCGCGTTGTCCCAAGCCTTTGCCACAAGCAGTGTGTCTGCGTCCCTGAGGTGACGCGCGGCGGCTGATACGTAATCTTCTGTCATGGTTGGTCATCATACCGCAAGCTACTGCGATCAGCCACAGACGGCTATGGCCACGGCGTCCGAACTTCGTCCCGGCGGCCCAGGACAATGGGCGACAAACGGGCTCCCAGTTGGGCCCGCTGTGTTGAGTCGCGCTTACGGGGCGTCGAGACTCATGACTGCCTCATACAGTGCGTCGAGCATCTCGGACTCGGGGACCGTCCGCACCGGTTCGCCTCGGACACAGATGACCGCCTTACCCTTGCCGGCCAGCAGGGCAACATCCGCCCCCTCGGCCTCGCCTGGGCCGTTGACGATGCAGCCCATGACCGCGACCCTGATCGGCGCCTTGATCGACGCCAGTCGCTCGCGAACCTCTCTGACCAGCGCCAACAAATCGACCTCGACCCGCCCACACGTCGGGCAGGCAATCAGTTCCGGACCCGTCCGCCGACGCAGGCCCAGGCAGCAGAGCAATTCCTTGCCGTCTTCGACCTCGTGGATGGGGTCGGCGGCATACGAAATGCGTATGGTGTCGCCGATCCCCTCGGCCAGCAGTGTCGCCAGCGCCGCCACGGACCGGATCCTCCCGGTCTCCGGCGGCCCGGCGTGCGTCACACCCAGGTGCAGCGGAAAATCAAACCGCCGGCTGATCTCGCGATAAGCGTCGATCACAATCGTGGGATCGGGGCTCTTGGCCGCCAAAACAACGTTCTCGAACCCGTTCTCCTCGAAGATGCGCAGGTAATCCTCCAACTTGCGGACCATCAGTTGGACGAGATTCCCGTGATAATCACGGGCAAGTTCCTGTTTCTCCAACTGCCGGACCGCCTTGTCCTGACGCTCGACGATGCTGCCCTCGTTCACCCCCACGCGAATAGGAATGCCCGCCTGCTTGCTGGCCCGAATCACCTCGTTGACCTGCTTGCGGTCCTTGATGTTCCCTGGATTAAGCCGGATCTTTGCCGCCCCCGCCTCAATCGCCTCCAATGCCCGCTCATAATGAAAATGCACATCTGCCACGATCGGAACCGGCGACTGGCGGATGATCGCCGGCAACGCGGCCGTGTCTTCTTTCGTCGGAACGGCCACCCGTACCACATCGCAGCCGGCCTCCGCCAAGCGATTGATCTGCATGACTGTCGCGTCGATATCATGAGTCAGCGTACTGGTCATCGACTGAAGGACGACCGGAGCCCCCCCGCCGAGTGGAACCTTGCCCACGCGGACCTGTCGCGTCATGCGGCGCGCACGGGATGGAATCGGATCGCTGCTCATTCCTGCCTCACAATGCTCCGGCTGACCAACGGCCGATTCTAGAACCACTGGCCAACACCGTCAAAAAGGTCGGGCCGCCCGTCTTGACCGGCAGACCGCCAACCGATAGCTTCCCCTCCAAGTGGGGCATGGTCGATGCTGCCGGAGGCCGCAAAGACCTGCCAATCCAAGCTGCCGTTTGTGTTCACATGCGCTCCGAAAGGACCGTGATGATTCGCCCCGTCTGGATCAGCACATTCGCCGTGTTTCTGCCTGCGATGGTTGGGTGTGCGCCCAAACCCAAGCCGGTCGTCGCTACGCCGATTGCCAACGTCTGGGAATCCCCCCCTCCCCCCCTGCCGGCACCGCCGAAATTGGAGCCCCTGCCGGACCTTGAAAGCCAACCCGCCGACCAGTTGCCCGACACCGCCGAGCCGATCGCAGTGGTCAACGGAGAGCCCCTCTCGCGGTCAGCGCTCGTAAACCGACTGATCGAAAGCCACGGCCTCGCCCAACTTGAGCAGATGATCTTGCTGACCGTTGCCAGGCAGAAGGCCTCCTCCCTCGGCCTGGAGGTCACACCGGCCGACGTCAGGGCCATGCACGAGGAATCTTTGAAACGCCTCGCTACTCCGATCGTCGAACCGGATGCCCGAGTGCTCGATGCCCGCGAAGCCCAACGACTGCTCGACGAGTTCCTCGCAGCCAAAAACATCTCCCGCCGCGAGTGGGACACTCGCATGGAGCAAAAAGCATACCTGCGAAAAATCGCTGAGGCCGAGGTCGCCAAAACCACCATCTCCGAAGACATGCTCCGAAACGAATACGACCAGGACTACGGCGAGAAGGTCCAGGTCAGGCACATCCAGGTGGGATCCCTCGCCGCCGCAACGCGAGTGAGAGCCCTGCTCGCGGCGAACAAGGACTTCGAGCTGATCGCCAGGCAGATGAGCGAAAACCCGGTCACCGCCGCTCAAGGCGGCTTGGCGCGCCCGTTCACCCGCAATGACCCCGGCGTCACCCCCCTGTTGCGGGAAGCGGCCTTCAAACTCAAGCCCGGCGAGGTGTCCGAGGCGATCCGAGACGGCAATGTCTACCACATTATCCGGCTTGAGCGGCGATTCCCGGCCAGCGACGTCGGCTTCGAAAATGCCGACCGCGCCGCCCTGCGCCGCAAGTTGATCGACAGGCTGATCCAGCAGCGGGAACAGGACCTCGAAGCAGAGCTCTTTCAGGCCGCCACCGTCGACGTTCGCAACGAAGAGCTCGCCCGGCAGTATCGAGAGAGGCACCGAACGGGGAGAAGTGGTCCGTGATCAGTCATCAGTGGTCAGTGACAGAAAACTGAGAACTGAAACCTGAGAACCGACAACTCACACGGGAGTCGGGCATGTACACGCTACTTCCCCTCAAGGTCGGCGAGTGTCACACCGAACAGGGCCCGAAGATGTTCTTTGTTCGCGACTTCGACAAGACGTACTCCACCTACTTCTATTTCTGGTACATTGAAGGAGCAGGCACGCGGATCCTGCTCGACACGGGCTTCGATCGGGCCGACAGCAAGGGCTTCATGCCCACGATGATCCAGCAACCCGGCTGGACCCCGGCCGAACGGCTCAAACAAATCCGCGTGGACCCGCGCTCCATCGAACACGTCATCGTCAGCCACCTGCATTTCGACCACCTGTCCAACTCGGTGGACCTGTTCCCCAATGCCCGCTTGTACTTGCAGAAGAGAGAATACGAGACGGCCCTCTACCCGCCCCACCCGTGGTTCACGGCCGCCTACGCGCCCGGCATGATCGACCGACTGACCGGCGACCTGAGCAGGCGGCTGGAAATCATCGACGGCGACGCCGAGATCCTGCCCGGTCTGAAGCTCATCCTCGTCGGCGGCCACACCCCCGGCCAGCAATCCGTCATCCTGCCCACTAAGCTCGGCCCGCGAACCTGCCTCACCAGCGACATCTGCTTCTTCTACAAGCACATCGAGGAAGACTGGCCCATCGGCTTCTTCTGCAACCTGGCCGAGGTCTTTCAGGCCATGGCCCGGTTCCGCCGTGAAGCGGACGTCATCATCCCGCAGCATGATGCCCGGCTGGAAAAAGAGTTTCCGATGCCGAAACCATAGGGTTCAGGGTTCAGGGGAAAGGATGAAGGCGGAAGGCGGAATCAAGCCGGGAGCCACTCTGCCTCCACTTCGGCCTTCGTCATCCGGATTTCGACATTCGTCATTTCCCGCCCCCCGGTTATAATCTTGCCAGATGGTTTTGAACCCTCGGATCGGAGCCCAAATGACGACGACGCAGTCGAATCTGACCGATGTTCCCGACGCCCACGGCCGGTTCGGCCCCTACGGCGGACAATATGTCCCCGAAACGCTCATGGGCGCGATTCACCAACTTGAGGAAGAATACGATCGGGCCCGCAAGGACCCCGCCTTCTGGGCCGAGTTGGAGGGCTATCTCAAGCACTATGTCGGCCGGCCCAGCCCACTCTACTTCGCCCGCCGCTTGACCGACCGCCTCGGCGGCGCACGAATCTACTTCAAGCGCGAGGACCTGAACCACACCGGCTCGCACAAGATCAACAACACCCTCGGCCAGGCCCTTCTGGCCGTACGCATGGGCAAGAAACGCGTCATCGCCGAGACCGGCGCCGGCATGCACGGCGTAGCCACCGCCACAGCCGCCGCTGTCTTCGGCCTGGAGTGCGTCGTCTACATGGGCGCCGAAGACGTCCGCCGCCAGAAACTCAATGTGTTCCGTATGGAACTGCTCGGCACCCATGTCGTCTCGGTCAACAGCGGCCAGAAGACCCTCAAGGACGCGATCAACGAGGCCATGCGCGATTGGATGAGCAGCGTCCAGAACACGCACTACATCATCGGCAGCGTGATGGGCCCCCACCCGTTCCCAATGATCGTTCGCGACTTCCAGGCCATTGTCGGACGCGAAACACGGCAGCAGTTCCTCGAACGCGAAGGCAAGCTGCCCGATATGATCGTCGCCTGCGTCGGCGGCGGGAGCAACGCGGCCGGAATCTTCTATCCCTTCATCGAAGATAAGTCCGTGCGACTCGTCGGCGTCGAGGCCGGCGGCGAAGGACTCAATACCGACCGGCATTCCGCCACCCTCTGCAAAGGTTCACCCGGTGTGCTCCATGGCATGTACACCTATGTCCTTCAGGATGAAGACGGCCAGACGCTGCCCGTACACTCGGTCTCGGCCGGGCTTGACTACCCCGGCGTTGGACCGGTCCACTCGCAATGGAAAGACGCCGGCCGCGCCGACTATGTCGCCGTCACTGACCAGGAAGCCTTGGACGCCTTTACCATGCTGAGCGAAACCGAAGGCATGATCCCCGCACTGGAGAGCGCCCACGCCGTCGCCCACGTGATCAACATCGCCAAGAGCTTCCCCCGCGATTTCAGCATCGTGATCAACCTCTCCGGCCGCGGGGACAAGGATTGCGTCGAGGTGGCCCGCCTGCTGGGCAAGCAGATTGGATAGAAGAAGCGGTTACCTTTCAGCAATCAGCGGTCCGTAAAACGAGCCGGCGGGTTTCATGCCCCGAAGAAGTATGTACCCAGGGGCGCAAGCCGCTGGTACAAATGCACCCGGTATCCATCCAGCCCCGAAGGGGCGACGGAAAGAAGACACGGTCATGAGACAAACCCTCACCTGTCTGCATTACCACCTTGTTCTTCCGCAAGAAGCGCCGGCTGCCCCGGATCACCCCCGACCTCCGTGAGCGTCTCTACGACCACGAGGGCGGAATCATTGGAGGCGAATGAAGAACGGCACGTCGGGAACTGAAACCCTGATCCGCCGACATGAATCCGTCGCCCCGCTGGGGGCTTGACGGTCTGTGTGGCATCGAAGACCAGGGGCTTGCGCCCCTGACTACATACCTATGCCCCTCCGGGGCACGCTGATTCGTGCCTGCGAACTCGCACCACACTCCTTCATCGGGGCGTTTTGCAGGGATGCGCCCGGCGATCTACGCCCTTTGTCGATCGAGTTCCTCGGATTTGAAATGTGCAATCTGAAATCTGCAATCGCTGGAAAGGCAAGCCCCGATCTGATAGGCTGACCATGTCTGTATGACTCAAATCGATTCAACAGGAGGAGTCCATCATGGCACATGAACTCGGTCGTCGGGAATTCTTGCAGGCCTCCGTCGCCACAGGAGCCATCTGCTTCGGTCTGTCACAATTCGCGTCCGCGCAGACCGCCGCCGGCACCCCCGTTCTGGTCAGCCCGGGTTGCCGCGGAACGAAAGTCAAGATCGCCCGGCTCTATCTGGTCGGCACCAACAAGCTCTGGCCGACGCCCAAGCTTGACGTCAACGCCGAGCGAAAACGCTATGAGGCCGAGTTCGACCGGATGAAAGACGATTTCGCCGACATTGATTTCGCCGTCGATGAGATCATCGAATCCGCCGCCGACGTCAATAAGCTCGGCGATCGGCTCCAGGGTGTTGACGGCGTCCTCGTCATCCACATGAGTATGGGAACGACCGACAGCCTCAAACAGATACTGGCCGCCAAGAAACCGACCGTCTTGTTCGCCCTCCCCTACTCCGGCCACGAATGGACGGGCTTCGGTGCCTTGCGCCGACAACCCGAGGGCGCCTTGCTCGAGTGCATGCTCACGGCCGACATGAATGAACTCGCCGCCGCCGTGCGGCCGTTCCGGGCCATCCACCACCTGCGCGAGGCGAGAATCCTCAACATCACCGCTCGTAAGGACCAGGCCGCCTATAACGACTCGATCAAGAAGAAGTTCGGCACCGAGACCGTGATCATCGACCGCGACCGCGTCCTCAAAACCTATGAATCAATCCCCGAGGCCGACGCCCAGGCCGAGGCCGAGCGGTGGATGAAACAGGCCCAAAAGGTCGTCGAGCCGTCCAAGGAAGAAATCGTTCGCTCCTGCCGCCTGGCCCTGACGTTCGAGAAACTCTTGAACGAGGAGAAGGCCACCGTCATTACCGCCGATTGCTACGGCAGCATGTACCACCAGCTTCCCGCGTTTCCATGCGTGGGATTCGTGCGGCTCAACAACATGGGCCTCGGCGGCATCTGCGAGTCCGACATGGCTGCGGCTGTGACCCACATCATCCTTCAGGGCCTCTGCGGCAAACCTGCTTTCATCAGCGACCCCACCTTGGACACCTCGACCAATTCGATCATCCTGGCCCACTGCCTCGGCTCGATTAAAATGGACGGCCCAAAAGGCGAGGCGGCACCCTACCGCCTCCGCACCATCATGGAACGGCAGGAGGGTTGTGTCCCGCAGGTCTTCATGCGCAAAGGCAAGGTCACCCAGGCCCGCCTGATCGGCACCGACCTGATGTTGTACTTCACTGGCGACGTGACCGACGCACCTGACGACGAACGCGGTTGCCGCACCAAGATCACGGTGAAAGTCGACGGTGACGCGGAAAAGCTCTGGGAAAACTGGTCCGACGGCCTGCACCGCTCCACCGTCTACGGCAACCTGACAAAGGATCTCCGGCGGTTCTGCCGTTTCACCGGCATCCGCTTGGTCAACGAGGCCGAAGAATTGCCAAACGCATAAGCGGCCTCCCAAGGCGGACCGCCTTTTTGCGGGCCGCAACCCAAGCGCTCTGTGATCCAGAAACATGCGCGCAAGCCGCGCAGATGTCTGGCCGTAAGGTTCCAATCTCGCACCCCGGCTCTTCGCCCCCCAAAACGGGCTCCTGATACAAGAGCCCCGGTCCTCGGCAACTCCTGGAACCGCCGCCGGGAAAGATCCCGCTGCGCAGCGAGCGGCTTGCCCCTGACAACGGCCCTTGTGCAAAATACAAGCCCTTGCCAAAAAACGACTTACCGCAGGACCTGCCGATGCGAGACCATGGAATCCCCGCGACGGATGTGGTAAACTGCACCCCCGCCAAACTCAGGGCGGCCGCGGAGTGCTTCGACCAACGCGCGTGACTGTGGACACGGCCGTCGGCCTGGCCCGCTGACCCGATGGCTTCCAGTGGACAACGACACCCAAGAACTAACCAACCGACAATTGCTCAAGTGGATGTTCGGATTCCTCCGGCCCGTCAAAGGAATCGTCGCACTGGCCTGCCTGTTCTTGGCCTTGTGGACCGGAGCCGAGATCGCCGCCGTCCGCGTCACCGCCCTGGCCATCGACCAGATCAAAACCATCCATCTCAGCGAAACACGCCTCGTGGATCCGTGGGAATGGCTCAGCGGCAACTATGCTGAGGCCGCCGGGCTTCGGCACGTCGTGTTGGCACTGGCAGCCTTCACCGCCACGGTCGGCGTGCTTGGCTTCCTGCGAGAGACGACCAATGCCAGACTCAGTATGCACATGGTCTTCTACATTCGGGAGGCCGTTTACGACAAGCTCCAGAGAGCCGGCTTCGGCTTCCATGACGCCATCTCCACCGGCGAGCTGATCAACCGCTCCCTCAGCGACCTCCAGAACGTCCGCTCGTTCATCAATTCGGCTGTCTTGCTCACGCTCGAGATCGTTCTGATCGTTGGCGGCTACATCATCCTCTTGTTGTCGCGCTCGCCCTGGGTCGCGGCCCTGGCTTTGGCCCCCCTGCCGGTCTGGACCGTGTACATCATGCGGTTCAGCCGCAGGGCTCAGCCCGCTCTCAAGGCGGCCATGGAGTCCGGCGACCGGAACATCTCCATCCTGACCGAGAACATCGCCGGCGTCCACGTGGTCAAGGCGTTCGCCACCGAGCCCCACGAGATCGCCAAGTACGCCGCCAACTGCGATGACTTCTTCCACAAGGTCATGCATCGAATCCGCCTGTTTGCTGACTTCCTCCCGGTCATGCGCAGCATCGCGACCGCCTCGCACCTCTCGCTCTTCCTCGCCGCGGGCATCCTGATCATTCTGGGACGACTCAGTGCGGGCGATATCCTCATGCTCGGCGCGGCCATGCACGCAATACTTGTCCGACTGCAACAGGTCTCGGTCATCAACGACCAGTATCAAAACGCCGTCGTTTCCGGACGCAGGCTGTTCGAGATTCTCAGCGCCAGGTCTTCCGTCACCGAGAAACCCGACGCCCGGCCGTTGCCACCCGGACCCGGCTCGGTTCGCTTCGAACACGTGACATTCGGCTACGATCCCAGATCACCCGTCCTCCACGACGTGACCTTCGACGTGCCGGGCGGAAGCGTCATCGCCATCGTCGGCCCCACCGGCTCGGGTAAGTCCACCCTGGTCAGTCTCATCGCCCGTTTCTATGACCCGCAGCAGGGCCGCGTCCTGGTCGACGGAATCGATGTCCGCGACGCCACCCTCGAAAGCCTTCGACAACAGGTCGCTTACGTCTTTCAGGAAACCTACCTGTTCAGCGATACCGTTGAGGCGAACATCGCCTACGGACGTCCCGAATTGACCGGCGCGCACGCCGAAGTGGCCGCCCGGCTGGCCCAGGCCCACGAGTTCGTCGAGGATCTGCCCAAAGGCTACGGCACCATGCTCGGCGAGCGGGGAACTACCCTCTCCGGCGGCCAACGGCAGAGATTGGCCATCGCACGGGCCCTCCTGGCCGAGCCCCGGATCCTCGTCCTCGACGATGCTACCGCCTCCGTCGATCCGGAGACCGAAAACGACATTCACAGGGCTATCCGGCTGATGATGCGCGACCGGACGATATTCGTGATCGCTCACCGCATCAGCACCATCAGGACGGCCGATCTCGTCGTGGTTATCGAGAACGGACGCGTCGTCCAGATCGGCACCCACGACGAACTGCTCGCGCAGGAAGGACACTATCGCCAGATCGTCAACGGCCAGATGTACGGCGATCTGCGCGCCGACGACGCGGAGGCGCCTTCACACATGAAACGAATGCAGGAGTTCTTTGAGAAAAAGGCAAAGGTCGCACCACAGCCGACCCCCGACCAGGAGCACGCCGGTGAACCCGCGACCTGACCGCACCCCCCACGCGACCGCCGACGCCGCAACCCGGCCGCCCGGCCGCAATGCACGCCATGTCGCCTCCCGGGCGGCCAGGCGGATGAGCCTCATCCTGCGAACCCTCCTCCGACCAGGTACACGCCAGACCGAGCTGGTCACCGAAGACGGAGAGCAAAGCTATCGCCCCATCGACCTGAAGCTCATCCGACGCCTGATGCAGTTCCTCTGGCCCTACAGGTACCGCTACGCCCTCGGCGTCTTCGTCGGCATGGTCATGATCCTCCTCGACCTCCAGTCGCCGCGATTCGTCGGCTGGATCGTCAACTACACCACCAACTACGTCAGCGGACAGATCTACCCGGCACCTTCACAACAACAGGCCATGATCAGGGTCGCCGCCATCGTCGGGCTTTGGGCGTGTCTTCTGGCCGCCACCCTGCTGCTGGAGCGATGGATCATCCTGATCATGACCGACGCCGGTGAACGCGTGCAGTTCGACATACGCCGCGCCTTGTTCGCCCACCTCCAGCGCCTCTCGATGAGCTTCTACGACAAAACCAAATTCGGCCGGATCATCAGCCGTTGCACCAGCGACGTCAACAGCCTCCGGGAAGTTAACGTCTGGGGTATCCACACCGTCGTCCAGAATACCCTGATGATCTGCTTCGCGGCCGGAATGCTGCTGGCAACCCAGTGGCGGCTCTTCCTGGCAGTCGCCTGGCTCAGCCCCGTCTTGTTCGTCCTCAACCGGGCATACCGGCGTAAGGCCGCGATCATGCACCAGCGGGTGCGCGAAGGCTACACCAGGGTCGCGACCAACCTCGCCGAGAACATCACCGGCGTCCGTGTGGTCACCGCGTTCGACCGCCAGTCGTGGAACCTCGGCGTCTTTAACATCCTCCAGTACAACAACACCGAGAACAACCTGCGGGCCGCCAGGGTCAACGGCGTCTATCTGCCCCTCCTGGGCTTCGTGGGCTTCTGCGGGCGGGCCATCATTCTGCTGTACGGCGGATACCTCGTGGCCGCCGGCCGGATCGACCGAACCCTCGGCGTCGGCTCCGTGGTTACCGCCTTTCTCTATTGGGACCGGTTCATGGGCCCCACCCTGAACTTCGGCAACTTCTACAACCAGCTTATGGCCGCAATGGCTGGCGGCGAGCGCATCATGGCCCTGCTCGACCTTAAACCCGAAGTCGCCGACGTCCCCCACGCTAAACCGCTCCCCCCAATCGTCGGGCATGTCCGCTTCGAACACGTCACCTTCGGCTACGACCCGAACCGCCCCGTGCTCCACGACGTCGATTTCGAGGCTCAGCCGGGCCAGATGATCGCCCTCGTCGGCGCCACCGGCAGCGGTAAGAGCAGCATCATCTCGCTCATCGCCCGCTTCTATCAGCCGCAAAAGGGCCGCGTCCTCGTCGACGGCCACGACATCCGCTACGTCACCGGCGATTCGCTCCACCGCCAGATGGGCCTGGTGCTGCAAACCAATTACCTGTTCACCGGCACCGTCATGGAAAACATCCGCTACGCACGCCCCGACACCACCGAACAGCAGGTCATCCATGCCGCCAAGGCCTTGGGTACGTATGACGCAATCATCAGCATGCAGGACGGGTTCAGCACCCAGGTCGGCGAACGCGGCGCCAATGTCTCGCTCGGGCAAAGACAGCTCATCTGCTTCACGCGGGCATTCCTGGCCGACCCCCGAATCTTCATGCTCGACGAGGCAACCAGCTCCGTCGACACCGCCACCGAGCAAATCATCCAGCGCTCGCTGGAAAAGCTCCTCGAAAACCGAACCACCTTCGTCGTCGCCCACAGACTCAGCACCATCCAGCGCGCCGACTGCATCCTGGTCATCGACAACGGCCGCATCATCGAACGCGGCACCCACTGGACCCTCCTCGAACAGGACGGCAAATACGCCAGACTCTACGAGCAATTCCTGATGCACACGGAAGCGAAATAAAGCAACCCCCTTGACGAGCCACGGGGTTCATCCCCGTGGTCTTGCACCGGGGTTCATCCCCGTGCTCTTGCACCGGGATTCATCCCCGTGCTCTTGCACCGGGATTCATCCCCCTGCTCTTGCGCCGGGATTCATCCCCCTGCTCTTGCGCCGGGATTCATCCCCGTGCTCTTGCGCCGGGATTCATCCCCCTGCTCTTGCGCCGGGTGCCATGCCCACGGCTTTGCGTGGGCATGCGCCTCCAAATGAATCCGCTCGGCCCGGAATCCTTTCCGGGCCGCATCCCCTGCGGAATCCTTTCCGCATTCAGGAAGGAATAACGATCGGAATCGTCGGCAGAAGGGTCCCAGATGGGAATCTGGGACCAGCGGGTCAGAGCCCCGCCAAGTCGCCCCGACGAAGCAGGGCGCCGACCTGCCGAGTGC
>DAOOIV010000134.1:10842-12965 GCA_035384605.1 Phycisphaerae bacterium | reverse complement strand
TTCCGCCTTCTTGCGCCCGAACTCCGGGTCGATCTTGAGCATCGCCGCGACCACGATGCCCGGGATCGTGGTCAGCAGGACCCAGATGAAGAAATGCTGATATCCGATCAGTTCCTGCAGCCAGCCGCTGAACATGCCCGGAAGCATCATCCCGAGGGCCATAAAACCCGTACACAACGCGTAGTGCGCGGTCTTATGCTCGCCCTCGGCGATCAAAATCATGTAGAGCATGTAGGCCGTGAACCCGAAGCCGTAACCGAATTGTTCGAGCGCGACGGCCGCGCAAATCAATGGGAAGCTTTGCGGCTGCACGTAGGCGAGGAACAGATAGACCCAGCCACCAAGGTTGATGATGATGATCATCGGCCAGAGCCAGAACTTCAGGCCCTGCCGCGAGATCACGTAGCCGCCGAGCAGGCCCCCGCCCATCAGGGCCGCGACGCCGAACGTTCCGTAGGCGATGCCCACTCGGGCCGTGGTGAGGCCCAAGCCGCCGGCCTCCCGTGCATCCAGCAGGAAAGGCGAGATCAACTTGACAAGCTGCGCCTCGGCCAGGCGGTACAGCAGGAGGAATGCCACGGCAACGACAATCCGTTTCTTGGCGAAGAACGCCGCGAAGACGCGGAAGAACTCCGTGAGGAAACGACCGGACGTGCCGCCACTTCGGGGGGCGTCGGCCGCCGGATACGGAAGGATGAAGTAATGGTAAACGAACGCCGTAATGAAAATGGCCGCCAGGACGAAGAACGTGACCGACCACGCCAGGCGGACGTTGCCCGACGTCGCCCTGAATACCGCCTGCTCCTCGGTCTTGAGCGTCGGATCGATCTGGAAAACCGCTAAGGCTGGCTTGTTCCAGTTGCCGTCGTCAAAAACCAGCCGCATTCCTTCCACAAGCCTGATGCTGGCGTCGCCCGACGCCCGGTCCAGTACGACCGCGACCTTCCGGCCGGGCTCCGGCGGCCTGGACAGATGCAGGGTTACCACGCCGATGTTCCCGGCACGGTCAATGCTGGCCTTCTCCTTCGGACCGAAATGCGCCCGCAAGAACTCCTCAAGTCTCTCGACCGACCCACCTGTCGGACGTGAGAGTTGCCTGGACGATTTTTCTCCCGGTGATTGCTCGGCCGGATAGAATCCGTTGCTCAGGTTGGTCCGCTTGACCTTGGCCAGGATGGAGTCAATCTCCTGCTTGCTCTGCGCCACGGTGCCGATCTCCAAGATGGCCGGTTCGGCGACGATCTCCAGCGGTCCGTCTGAAGAAACGACGTCGAGTGTACCCGGCAACGCGACCGCCACCGGGGGCGCATCCGGCTTTGACACCACCTGCAACTCCCGAGGCGGCAATCCGCTGGCCCCTTCGATCAGACCCGCCAGAACAACCAGCACGCCCTGGCCGGAGATCATCGCAATTCGATAGAATGTGCTGCGAACGCCCACGAACGCCGCCTGCTGGTGCTGCTCCAGGCCAAGCATGTAGAAACCGTCGGCGGCAATGTCATGAGTGGCCGAGCTGAATGCCATGAGCCACAGGATCGCAATCGTGTACTGAAAGAATTTCGGAAGCGGAATCGTCAAGGCCACCGACGCCAGCAGTGCGCCAATCAGAAATTGCGTCGTCACGATCCATAGCCGCTTGGTGCGGAACAGGTCGACCAGCGGACTCCACAGCGGCTTGATCACCCACGGCAGGTACAGCCAACTCGTGTACAGGGCGATATCGGTGTTCGAGATCCCCATCCGCTTGTACATGATGACCGACACGCTCATCGCGACAACGTAGGGAATACCCTGGGCGAAGTACAATGAGGGAACCCACGCCCACGGGTTCCTGACGGCGGGTCTTGAATCGCTCATCATTCGTGTCCTGAATCAGCGGGAAGTCGCGCGTCCCGGCCGCGAACGCCGTACGGCCGACGAGAAAGACTATCGCGGATCGCGCCGGGAAGGTCAAGAAAACCCGCAGTGATTGATGTTGGGCATGTCCATGACATGGTCAGCCGGCAAGGTAGGGCAGGTCAGAGCGAAGCGCCGACCTGCCGCTAACGAAATGGGTCCACGAGAACGCTGGCCGCGCTACCCCCCTGCCCGATCACGGCCTCCTCGACGGTGCATGCTTCCAG
>DAOOIV010000134.1:0-10742 GCA_035384605.1 Phycisphaerae bacterium | reverse complement strand
GGGTCCGCGTCGCAGCAACGTAGGGCAGGTCAGAGCGAAGCGCCGACCTGCCGCTAACGAAATGAGTCAACGAGAACGTTGGCCGCGCTACCCCCCTGCCCGATCACGGCCTCCTCGACGGTGCATGCTTCCAGCATCGCCGGGTCCGCGTCGCAGCAACGTAGGGCAGGTCAGAGCGAAGCGCCGACCTGCCGCTGATGAAATGGGTCAACGAGAACGTTGGCCGCACTACCCCCCCTGCCCGATCACGGCCTTCTCGACGGCGCACGCTTCCAGCAGGGTAGGGCAGGTCAGAGCGAAGCGCCGACCTGCCGCTGACGAAATGGGTCAACGAGAACGTTGGCCGCACTACCCCCCCTGCCCGATCACGGCCTTCTCGACGGCGCACGCTTCCAGCATCGCCGGGTCCGGATCGCAGCCGATGCCCGGGGCGTCGACGGCGGTCATTCTTGACGGGCCGGACAGGTGCCAATCGGGAACCGAGAGGTCCTTGTGGAAGAAACGCGAGCTGGGAAAGACGTCGCAAGGGTACTTGATGTTCGACAACGTGGCCGCCGCCAGGCAATGGGCCGCACCGATGCCCGATTCGAGCATGCCGCCCACCCAGCAGCCGATGCCCGCCTCCTGGCAGAGATCGTGAATCGCTAGTGCCGGGGTATGACCGCCGACACGGACGGGTTTGATGTTGATCCAACGGCAGGCCCCGATCTCGATGGCCTTGCGGACCTTATCGAGCGAGGTAACGCTTTCATCGAGGCAGATGGGCGTGCAGATCTGGTCTTGGAGCGCGGCGTGATCGACCAGGTCGTCGTACATCAACGGCTGCTCGATCATCGCCAGATTGTAGCGGTCGAGCTGTTTGAACATGCCAAGGTCCTCGAGGGTGTAGCCGCTGTTGCAGTCGATGTGGAAAACGGCATCGGGAAACGCGCCGCGGACGGCCTGAATCACGGGCAGGTCCCAGCCGGGTGCGTACTTGAGTTTGACCCGTTTGTAGCCGGCCTTGAGGGCCTGATCGATCTTGCCCAGCAAGGCGTCGATACGCTCCATCGCGCCGAAATCAGCCCCCACCTCGATGTCCGGTCCCTTCCCGCCGAGAGTCTTCCACAGCGGTTCACCGCGGGTGCGGGCAAACAGGTCCCACCAGGCCATGTCAAGGGCCCCCTTGGCGAAGAAGTTGCCCTTAAAGCAGGCAATCATCTGCCGGAGGGCGTCGCCGCTGTCGATCTCATGGCCGACGATCGCGGGAGCAAAAACGTTCTTGATCAGCAGGAAGACGCCGGCCGAGTACTCCGGGCAGTAGGTGGGGCATATGAACGGCTGCGCCTCGCCCCAGCCGTGAAAACGGCCGGAACGTAGCTTCACCAGCACCGGCTCCACGGCGTCATCTGTCCCGTATGCAGTCCGAAACGGGTACACCAGCGGCAGGTGAACGCGATAGATCTCGACGACATCGATTCTGGGCATTCGATACGGCTCCCGACCTCCCTCTCAACCCAACGGGCGGCTCGCATTCCAAGAATGCTGAGCACGCCGCGGGAGAGCAGTCAGTTGTCAGCGGTAGGGCAGCGTCGAGGTCGCCACAGCGACCGAGACCCGCCGCATGGTTCAGCCCGGACCGGCAGGTCTGCGCCACCTCCGGCGGCTCCGACCGTGACCTACCTCATCTCACACATTCTCAGTGATCACTACGAAGGCCTGCCCGTGCGACGCCACGGGCACGGCACCCACGATGGGATTGTAGCCGGATCGCGCCGCCCACGCGAGACAGACCGGGAGTACTCTTAATTCCGCCTTCGCCATTCTTCATTCGCCGACCGTGGCAGCACGCAACGTCGGGCTCTACTCCTGCTTGGCGGTCGCGGTGACGAGCGAAAGACCGCCGTCGCAAAGCAGGACGCTGCCCGTCACGTTGCGGCTGCGCGGGTCGCATAGGTGGGCAACGTGCAAGGCGACTTCCTCGGGTTGCATCAGCTCACCGGTGGGAATACTGGCGGCCGTGCGGCGCGTTAACGCCCGATCCTTGTCAAAGAGGCTGCGCGACAGGCCCGCGTTTACCACCCCGGGAGCAACCTCGTTCACCAGGATTCCATGGCGGGCGTATTCGAGGGCCATGCATCTGCACACCATTCGCAGGCCGGCCTTGGCCACACAATATGCAGGAATGTGAGCATGAGCAGTGTGGCCCGCCCAACTGCCGATGAATACGATGCGTCCGGTCTGCCTCAACTCGACCAGGCGTTGGGCGACGGCGTGAGCCAGGTTAAAGGCGCCGGTCAGGTTGACGTCCAGGTGTCGCTGCCAGATCGCCGGGGTCAGATCCGCCATCGACGCCATCTCAACGATCGCCGCGTTGGGCACGGCAATCGTCGGCGGGCTCAGTTCTTTCTCAACCAAGCCAACCCAGCTCCGGACAGCCTCCGCATCCGACACGTCTACAATGGCAAAATGAAAACGCCGGCCAAGCCGCGAAATCTCCGCCCGTAAAGGCTCGGCCCGTCCGCCGTCGTCGCGGTCACCCACGGCGATATCCGCTCCCCGCCGTGCCAACTCCACCGCGCAGGCCCGGCCGATATCACCCAGACCGCCGCTGATAATGGCCACCCGCCCCTGCAACTCGGACATGGCGGACTCCTCGATAAACCCAATACATCCAAAGACGAACGCCGCAGGCGATCGACTCGCCATGTTCACGGCGACCGCCCTGCCAGTCAAGCTTCCACGGAAACGGCCCCCGCCCGTTTCACAGATTCGACGGAGTCTGATACAATCCCCCCGCTCCGGTGAACCCACGAGCCGGTTTGGGGGACCGGTGCCACTGGTATCAGCGGCGGGCTCGAAGCGGCGGCCCCTGAGGGCCGGATCGGCCGTTCGCACGAACATTGGACGAGGATACGCATGCGACGGCTGCCGGCGGCCGCGCACAGGCAAGGGCATCAGCATGAACAAGACCGCAACCCTGATTATCGACGGCAAGTCGTACGAGTTGCCCGTTGTGATCGGCACAGAGAACGAAGTGGGCATCGACATCAGCCGACTCCGATCGATGACCGGCTGCATCACGCTTGACGACAGCTACGCCAACACCGGATCGTGCCTGAGCAGCATCACCTTCATCGACGGCGAGAAAGGCATTCTTCGATATCGAGGCTACCCGATCGAGGAACTCGCCGAAAAGTCGAGTTTCGTCGAGGTCGCCTACCTGCTCATTTTCGGCGAGCTGCCCACCTCCAGACAGTTGGCCGAATTCCGCTCCCTGCTGATGGAGCACGAGTTCATCCATGAAGACCTCCGCAATCATTTCGAGGGCTTCCCCCCCAGCGCCCACCCGATGGCCATCCTCTCGGCAATGATGAACGCCATGGGCTGCTACCAGCCCGACCTCCTGCAACCCGAGGATGACACCCACTTCATCGACGCCGCAGCCCGCATCATGAGCAAGGTGCGCACCATCGCCGCGGCCAGCTACAAGAAGTCCATCGGCCATCCGATGATGTACCCCAGGCCGGATCTGCCCTATGTGCCCAATTTTCTGCACATGATGTTCAGCAAGCCCAACGCCCCCTACGAACCCTCCCCGGAGATCATTGCGGCATTGAACCTGCTCTTGATCATGCATGCCGACCACGAACAGAACTGCTCCACCTCAACCGTCCGGATGGTCGGTTCGAGCCTGGCCAATCTCTACGCCTCCGTGGCCGCGGGCATCTGTGCCCTCTGGGGCCGGCTGCACGGCGGGGCGAACCAGGCCGTCGTGCAGATGCTGCTCGGCATTCAACAGAGCGGCGAGGACCTCAAGTCATACATCGCCAAGGTCAAGGAGAAGAAGTCCAACATCCGCCTCATGGGCTTCGGACACCGCGTGTACAAGAACTTCGACCCGAGATCCAGGATCATCAAGAGCGCCTGCGACAGAGTTCTGGCCCAACTGGGTATTCGCGACCCCCTGCTGGATATCGCCAAGCAGCTCGAGGAAATCGCACTGAGCGATCCTTACTTCCTCGAACGTAAGCTCTATCCGAACGTCGACTTCTACAGCGGCATCATCCTGCGGGCCATCGGCATCCCGGTGGACATGTTCCCCGTCATGTTCGCCATCGGTCGCATGCCCGGCTGGATCGCCCATTGGCGTGAGGTCCACCTGAGTCCGAACCCGCGCATCTATCGCCCGCGGCAGATCTATGTCGGCCCGCCGCTGCGGCACTACGTACCGATGGAGCAACGACAATAGGCAACCGTCAAAGGAGGATCTGTGATGCGCTCGGCTGGTATGGCAGTTGCGATCGCGGCAATCGCCGCCGCCGGTTGTGAACCGTACCGCGTCCACGTGGATTGTCGCCTGACAAGCGACAACTCGCTCTGGCATCGCCTCGACGGACCCGCCTTTGCCATCCATGGTCCCACGCCGCAAATCGAATCGACGCTGGAGTTCGAGGACTACTCGGCCATGCTGGCCCGAGCCTTGAGACAACAGCGACCGGTCCTCCGACGAGTCCCGATCGGCCAAACCGCCAACCTGCAGATGACCATGGCCTACACCGTCCTGTACCGCGGCCAGGCGATCGAGACCTACCCCGAATTCCGCCCGGTCTACGGGTTCGGCCCGTTCGGCGCCCCCCTGTTTGACTGTGTGGGTACCGAGGTGCGGACGGTTGACCTCGGCTATCACCACATGCTCAGTCTGTCGGCGTGGATCGCCGACCAGGGACTGCCGGCGGGAAGAAAAGTCCTCTGGGAATGCCGGGCGGACCTCATCGCCTATGATTCAAACCTCAAGCAGACGATGCCGGCGATGCTGCTTGCCGCGACCTCCCTCTACGGCCAAAGCACCGGCACGACCGTAACGATCAAGTACGGCAAGGATGACGATCGCCTTGACACCCTGCGACGCGAGCCGATCCGGATCACCGCCCCGCCCCCGGCACAGAGCCTCCCTGCCTCCCGCCCGACCAATCCGTGACTGCTCCGTGACATTCTGGCCAGTCCTTTAAGAAACCCGATCGCAAGCGGGAAACCATTCTGGTTTTCTTCGTCCTTCGTGCTTCGCCATTCCTGCGTCATTCGGGCTTCGCCATTCGCCATGGTTCACTGGGCTTCGACGGCGCGGCATCTTGTCGGCCAATGATCTTCGCCTCGTCCTGCACGTTGACGTCCTCGCGACAGAATATGACCCCGGTATACAGATGAGTCGGGACTTCGATCTTGCTCTTGCGGGCGGCAAGAGCCGCGCGTAAGTTTTCGACTTCGCTCAGAAACTGGTAACGGACGGTGACCGCATACCGCCCGGATCGGCGACCCCCGGCCTTAACCAGCGCCTCGCGGAAATCGCCCATCGAAACCCGGCCCACCTCGGTCGCTTCGTCCGGCGCCAGCCGCAGGAGATGCTCGCGGCGCTCGACGGCTTTCACTCGCGGCTCCAGCTCCACTCCATCTTCATCGCCGAACAGCGTCAGCCGATGCGCCTGCCAGGTCAGCCTGGCCTGGACTTCCATGTCGTCACCGAAATCAAGGTTGACCCACTGGGGGCGATCCCAAAGGTTTCGCATCTGTATCAACAGCTCGCCGCCTGTCTGCTTCAGTTGCAGCCGCATCGGCCGGTTGGCATGACGAATCGACGCTGGCGCCCCGCTGCGCACGCGGACTTCGATCGGCGGACTTTCAATCAGCCCGAGCCCTTCCTCCACCCAATTCTGATCCTTCCACGCAGGCTGATGGCGAATCGAAATCTGATACTTGCCGCGAGACAAGGTCGGATATCGGGCCCATCCGCGATTGAACTCCGGAATCCGCAGCCGCGCCTCGCCGCCCGGTCCCACCAGGTGAGTGGGCTGTGTGCCGGAAGCTCGCCGTTCAACCACCGCTCGAACAACCGGGTCTCGCTCGATCGGATCGATCCGCACATCCACCTCCTGCCCGTCCGGCCCCCGAACAACCAGGAAATCCGCAACATCGAGCAGGGCCGCAACCTGCGCCGCCTCATCGGCCGGGCCGCTCGCGGGCGCGGTCGTCGGAGCAGCCCAGGTCACCTTCAACGGCCCCCTGGTGGGGTTGCGAACCGTCACCGTCAACGCAAAGGGCTCATCCCAATCGACCTCTGCCCGATCCGCCTCCACGCTGATCTGCCCACCCTGAAAGAACGCCGAATCCAGGGCCTCCAGCAAGTCGCGGGCCTGAAAAGCCGCCTCAAGATTCGGTCCCTCCGCCACACGCCGCAGTTCGTCGGTAACTCGAAGGCCCCACTGGACCAACTGCCGCCGGGCGGCCTGTCGCTGCGAAGGAACAGGGTGCCCCAGTAACGCGACCACGCGTCGTATATCATCAGACTGAGCCTCAGCCGCCCGGCCGCCGGGCGCCGAATCCGCATCCGCCCTGACCACCGCAGGCGACGTCGCGATTGTGAGCACCAACAAACCGACCCGGCCGACAAACCTTGCGCCTCGCATCCGCCGTCCCTCACGAGGAATCGAAATCCCTCTCAACCTCAGGTATGCTAATCAAATCGGCGGAAGTTGTCAGTTCCCGGTCGCAGGTCCGCGATCGGCCCGGTCAATGACAACCACGCTGCCCGCAGGAATACACCATGACGCAACTCCTGACATGCATCCTTGGCGGAATGGGGTTCGCGATCGGGGCGATCTGTTCGTACCTGCGCCTCAGACACCATGTCCGCTGGGCCCCGGCGGCTCTGCGGGTCGCGGTCACCCTCGCCCTGGCTGCAAACGTCGGATATCTCGCAGGCCGATTCCGGAGCATGGGCGTCGTCGAGACATTCAGGTACAGCTTCGATGACGCCGTCCTGCTGGCAACGCTGCTCGGCCTGATGGGCATCAGCACACACCTCGCTCGCACCTTGCGCGGCGTGGACGGCTTCCTGTTCATCATCGCAACCGCCCTCCAATGTGCGGCTTTGGCGATTGTGAATCAGCCGGAAATGCGCATCACCGGCCGTGCCTGGTTTGTCAGCCACTCGATCGCCTTTGCGATCAGCGGGACGCTGTTCATTGCCGGCGGCGTCGCCGGTGTGGCCTATCTGCTTGTGAACCGGATGTTGCGACGCAAGCAACCCACGACCCTGGTCGGCAACGTCGCTTCCCTCGAATCCCTCGAACGGTTCGGCAGGTGGACGCCGATCATCGGGTTTCCGTTTTTCACGTATGGGATTCTGACCGGTCTGTGCGGCGTTTCACACCGGCCTGACCTGCAGGCCGACGACTGGTACCTGGACCCGGTCTTCATCTCATCGCTGCTGGCTTGGGCCGTTTTCGGCTACTTGTGCTATGGGTCGTTGTATAAGCCGCAAATCCGCGGCAAGCGGGCCGCTGTATTGTCTACTTACGGATTGGGTCTGATCGTCGTTGCGTATCTGTTCCGGGTGTTTTTCTCGCTGATGCACGCATGAGAACGTTCGTCGTCGGCTGCAATCACCGTTCCGCACCGGTCGAAAAGCGCGAGAAAATCGCTTTCGACGAGGCCGCGGTGCCGGCCGCCCTCCAACGTTTCAAGCAGCGATTCCCCGAAGCCGAAGCGGTGCTGCTGTCAACCTGTAACCGGGTCGAGTTCTACGTCTCGCGACCGATGCAGGGCCGGCCCCGTATCGACGAGATGATCGCTTTCATCGGCGAGTTTCACGGCATCGAAATGCATGACTTCGCCGACACCCTGTACATCCACGAAGACGTGCAGGCGGTCCGGCACCTCCTGCGGGTCGCCAGCTCGCTTGATTCAATGGTCCTCGGCGAGTCGCAGATCGTCGGGCAAACGCGCGACGCCTTCAAGACCGCCCGCATGGCCGGAACCGTCGGCCGAAACCTGGGCCCCCTCTTCCAGCACGCCTTGGCGGTCGCCAAGACCATCCACGCCACCACGGGCATCTCCATCGGCCGGCTCAGCGTGGGCAGCACGGCCGTGGATCTGGCCAGGCAGATCTTCTCGAACTTCGGCGATAAAACGGTCATGATGGTTGGCGCGGGCGGCATGGGCAAGATGACCCTGACCCACCTGATCGAGACCCGCCCCCAGCGCGTCTGGGTCACCAACCGCACCCATGCCCGCGCCGTCGAGGTGGCCGAACGGCTCAGCCGGCGGCATCCGCTCACCGTCCAGCCCATCCCCTTCGCCGACTGGATCGACCGGCTCGCCGAAGCCGACATCGTCATCACCTGCACCGGATCTCGCGAGCCGATCCTCACCGCCGAGGCCTTCGACCAGATACCCGCCCGGCGGGCGTACCGGCCCATCCTGCTGATCGACATCGCCCTTCCGCGGGACATCGACGCCGCCGTCGGCCGCCACGATTGCGTCTACCTCTACAACATCGACGACTTGCAGGCCGTGACCGAGGCCCACCTCGCCCAGCGAAAGGAGGCCCTCGCCAAGTGCCACGAGATCATCGAGGCCGCCGTGCTCGAACTGGCCGACCGTCAATCGCGCGAAGACGTCGGCCCGCTGATCGCGGCCCTCGAGAAGCACTTCCGCGAAGTCGGCCGGCAGGAACTGGAACGAATTCTCCCCAAGCTCGAAAAAGCCTCAGCCCACGACCGCGAACTCATCGAACAGATGCTCCACCGCGTGACCGGGAAGCTGCTCCACGGTCCGATCACCCGCCTCACCGGCGACTCGGCCGCCGGCACCGGACGCGTGTACGCCGAAATGCTTCGGGCACTCTTCGATCTGAAGACCGAAGAATAACTCTCCGCCGCCCCGGCATCAGACTGCCGGCTCCCAAGACATCTTCTCAGGATTCGGACGGCCGCAAGCCCGCGTTCTCATCCGAACAGCAGGTGAACCAGGATCAGGTCGATCACCGTCGCGATGGCCAGGGCCACGGCCAGGCGCAATGGAATGGACCACGACTCGGGCTGCGTGATGGCCTCCAATGTCGCGGCACTCTGAAACTCGATCGGCTCTATGTCGCCGGCGTGAAACTGCGCCTCGGCGATCAGCAGGCAGGCCTCAAACTCGGGAATCTTCAGCTTGGCCGCGTACTTGAGCAGCGCCTCGCGGCGCGAATAGCGGAGAAAACCCGCTTCCAGTTCCGATACGACCATGCCCTTGAAGATCCGCCGTTTGTCGGCCATCGACAATTCAGCAGGGGCGTCGTAGAAAATGCGCGGAGCGGGCGCCTTGCCCTCCGCCGGGGTAATCTGCTTCTCCATGGGACTTCTCCTCCGGACAACTCCTCGCTGTCGATGGATTCTACCGATCCGCGACAAACCGATCTACGGGCAATAACCCGGAACTCGCGGTTTCTTCAACAAATCCGGAGAGTTTTGACATCTGCCCGACGCGCGATGTTTATCGGACCGCCCAACAACGGGCTGCGCAACCCATGTGCCCGCCAAGCCGCCGGTCGTTACCAGAGGACGGCAAACATCAGGACAATGACAGGCCTCGGCCGCTATGGCGATCTTGCCCCTCCTTGCCCCCGGTGGCCCGACTAGCTGCCTGCTCCAACCCACCTACCGCAGCGGCCGCATCTTGATGTTCCTGTAGGCCACCGGCCCGTGATCGCCCTGCAACCGCAGCGGACCGGCCGCGACATCCGGGCCCAGATCGCCCCCGATCGCCCCACGCGTCGGACCGCTGCACTCTACGTCCTTATGGATCAGGACCTTGTTGAGGTAGACCCGCACAAACCTGGCGTTGGCCGTCTTCTTGCCGTTAGCGTCAAAACGCGCGGTCCTGAAAACCACGTCGAAACTCTGCCACTCGCCCGCCGGCTTGGCTGCGTTGACCATCGGCTTGTGGCCGTCGGTGTTTTCATTGTTGATCCATCGCGGGTAGATGCCGCCGCAGTCGCTGTAGGTCCACTCGGTCTTGCCGAAGCTGTCGAGGATCTGAATCTCGTAGCGACCAAGGAGGTAGACCCCCGAGTTGGAGTTCTTGGCCACCGTGAACTCCAGGTGCAACTCGCAGTCGCCGTGGTCCTCCGCGGTGATCAGGTCACAGGTCCGCCCGTCCGCCCCGTTGACCAGAATGCCCTTGCCCGGCGTGATCGCAAACTTCTTGCCCTGCTCTGCCGGATCAAGTGCCACCGACTCGGCGGTCATCCACTTTCCGCAATCGGCGGAGTTGAAGCCCTTCCAACCGTCCAGGCTGTTCCCGTCGGCCAGCACCTTCCACTCGCCGCCCGTCGAACACCCGGCCAACGTCAGCCCCAGGCACATCAGCATGCCGCCCACATACGCACCCTCCCGACTCATCAACGCCAGATGAAACATGTCTACACTCCTTCTGGAAACACAGTCAAAACCGCGACAACCAACAGGCACGGCAGGATACCACGAAACCAGCGGGCGTGCGAGATGCCAATCGTCTTCCGGCAAGACCGAGGTTCGTGACCAAACAGGCGGCCCTCGTCGTGGTTCTCTGGCTCAGCAGCAGACGCGAGCCGGAAACAGGCCGCTTCAGCGACCTTTCCCGACGCGGAAAACGGGCACGCGGAAAACGGGACACACGCGGAAAACGCACGCGGAAAACGGGACAGGTACGTTTATTGAGGGATAAATAGGGACAGTCACCTATTTACGACGACGGGAACCTGACGCACGGATAAATAGGGATAAATAGGGACAGTCACCTATTTACGACGACGGGAACCTGACGCACGATGGCACGTTCGACTATACCTGGGACGCCGGAACCCTTGACGCGACGGCCAACGCCAAGCGTTGGAGCCTCTGGCTCGCGGCGCCGCCGCCCGTCGTGTCAAGGGAGAACCGGCTTAGCCGTCACGCCGCGGA
>DAOOIV010000133.1 GCA_035384605.1 Phycisphaerae bacterium | reverse complement strand
GGAAGGGACAAGGTATGTGGGATTGGTGGAAATTGGCGGCAATGCTGCTGGGACTGGCCGGGATCCTCGGCGGCGTGATGCTGGGGGTCTGCGCGGTCCTGGCGGTGGTCCTGGGGCCGGCGGAGACCGAGGAAACCGAATCGGACATCGACGGGGACCGGCAACGCGAATGCCAGAGGATGCTCGAGGAATTGAGTGCCCACCGCCGGAGGACGGGGTAATGCGCCCGCCGGCGCGGGGGCTGCCTCCCGTCGAGGAACGACCGGACTGGGCCGAGGCAGTCCGCTTTGCGCTCCAGCGGGGGGACACGCCCCAGGGACTGGAGCTGATCGCCCCCTCGGTCTGGCGGATGGTATATCGATCGGTCTACTCCGACGGGGTGTACGACCAGATCGCCCGCTATCGGCTGATCGTGGCGCCAGGACGAGAAGAGGCGGTGCAATTGCTCCGGCGACAGGAATTCGGGTTCGCAGAGCGGATCATCCTGTACGAGGCCGAGACGATCAAAGGATAAGGATCGTCGCATGACACTAAAGGAAATTGTGCGACAGTGGCTTACGGTGAACGGATTTGACGGGTTGTTTCACCCGGGCGGGGAATGCGCCTGTGTACTGCGTGACCTGTCATGTCCGGGGGAGGGGTGCGAGTGGGTATGGAGACGAATGGCATTTCCATATCGGGCGGAAAAAGACGATAACCGCAGGGGACACAGAGGACGCGGAGGGAGGAACCGCAGATGAACGCGGATGAACGCAGAGGGCTGGATTGCAGCGGCCTGGACCTGGACATTTGGGGCGATGGGCGAGCGACGAACTCGACGCCGATCCCGGAAGAGTGGGAATTGGTTCACCCCAGAGACACAGAGGAGACGATCCCATGACACTTAAGGACATTGTGCAGCAATGTATGGAAAGGAAATCCGATGGACACCAGTGAAATGACCGTGACACTTACCCCCCAGATGTTGGCGACGATTCCGCTGCTGGCGGTGGCGATGCAGTTTCTCAAGGGCATCGAGCCGCTGGCCAAGCTCCAGCCGTGGTTCCCGCTGCTGTCGCTGGCCCTGGCGATCGGAGCTGCGATTGTACTGGGCATGGGGGACACGATCCAGGCCCGCGTGATGAGCGGGATCATCATGGGCCTGGCGACCTCGGGCGGCTACGACGCGGCCAAGGTGCCCGGCAAGGCGGTCCAGCCGGGGCCGACGCCATGATCAACACGATTGCGGCGGTGGCGACGGCGGTGGCGGCCCTGGCGGGCCTGGTGGTGTTGCTCTATACGGACCGGCTCACGGCGCGGGCCCGGTGGGAGAAACGGTATGCGGAACTCAACGAGCAATGGGACCGGGCCAAGAAGGCCCATGAGATGGCTGTGGCCCGCGGCACTGGCGATGCTATGGCTCTGTACGACCAGTGGCTGCAGGTGGCCAAGGAACTCAGCCGTCATCGTGGTGCCGGACAGCGAGCGGGTTATCTTTCTCGATCCTAACCAGCCGGCGGCTGCGCCCTGGCCGGCGGTCATCCTGTCCCGCGGGCGGTACCAGGCACTCGTTGAGGCGGAGATGATCGTGCAATCGTGGAGAATGGAATGAGCGGGATCGATATCACAGACCGACTGGTGAGAGTGCAGGGCAACTCACGGGACAACTATCTGGAAATGGAGATCGACGACTACTCGCAGGCCC
This sequence comes from Phycisphaerae bacterium, assembly GCA_035384605.1. NCBI lineage: Bacteria > Pseudomonadati > Planctomycetota > Phycisphaerae > Phycisphaerae bacterium. Next base: position 11,341 of record DAOOIV010000133.1, on the reverse strand, counting down.
TGGCCCAGGTGCGCGGGCATGGGTCGTTCTGGCTGACCGCAGATCAGTTGGACGCGACGGGCGCGGCGTTGCACAGCTTGGCGGCGCGGCTTCGGCGGCGAATGCGGGAGGATGCCGGTGCGGGTGCGGCAAACGAGCGTTGATGGGTTGATCGACCGCCACGGCAACTGCCGGAGTCTGGGGGCTCAATGGAACCACAGCCCGATCTTGTACACGCCGGCCCCGCCGGCGGACAAAACTGCGGCGTTGGAGGCGGCGATCGAGTTTGAGGATCGATCCGAGGACACCAGCGAAATGATGTATCAGACCTGCGAACGATGCCGATGGTGGAAGGCGATCCTCGTCGGATTTGGCCGGGTGGCGCCGGTGTGTCACTGTCATGACGCCGTGGCGCATTACATGATACAAACGGGCGCAGCGACGACGTGCGAGCAGTGGACGCCGTCGCTTCGCCACCCCAAAACCTCAGAACAGTCAGAGCCTCGGTCAGGGGGGGAACGTGCCCCCTTGACCGCGGGTTAGGTCGCGGATCCCCGCGAGAGCGAGTCGGTGGGGTGACCCGCTCCGCAGGCGGTCCGAGTATCGTGTGGAGTGCAGAATCAGATGAGCAAAACACGGATGGCACCTGCGGCCGCTGCGGCCGGGGCGCCTGGCGAGGGATCGCCCTCGCCGGCGTCGGTGATCAGTTGGTCGCTGCACCGGTTCCCGTGGCCGGCCAAGCCTGCGCAGCGGTTCTGCCTGGCCTCACCCTGGCTGGCCGTGGTCAATGCGCGGGGGCCCTGGGGTGTGTGGCAGCATTTGCGCCGGGAGCCGGCCTGGCTGCCCCTGTACGACTCGCTCTGGCGAAAGCCCTGGTTCGCCGGGGCGACGCCGGCGGTGCAGATGGGCGTGATCAACGTCTGGCGGATGATGGCCAAGGCGAACTACTGGGGCGTGGAGTGGGGCGAACCGACGCGGCTGTGTTTCCAGTGGGGAATCGATCCCGAGACGCTCAACGCCACGCTCTCGGTGATGCTGGAGGTTGGGGCCCTGGTGTACCTGACGCACGCGGAGAAGCTGGCGATGGAATCGTGGAAGCCCGGCGGGCGGAAACCGGGCGACGGACAACGCCAGATCCGCGACGGTTTAGGGGAAAGAGAGGGGAAAAAGGGGGGGACTATAGGGGGGGATTCTAGGGGTGAGTATGGGGTCCAGGTTTCAGACAGAGACAGCAGAGAGAAGACAGGGACAGTGACAGGGACAGGGGACAGGCGACAGCCCACAGGCAAGCATGCGCGCGCGCTCTTGTCAGGTTCTAGAGATTGTCAGCGCGAGCCAGCGACAGGGACAGACGACAGCGACAGCCGACAGGGACAGGGACACCCACAGGGACAGGCACAGGGCACAGGGCACAGGGACAGCCCCACAGAGCCTGCCAACCTGCCTGATTCTGACCAGGGGAGCGACAACCGCGGAGCCGTCCGCAACCGTCGCTCCCCGTCAGCTCTGGCCGACGACGCCGGCAGACTGGGCGACTACCTGCACTGGAGCGATCCTCTGGCGATGGATTTCGCCCGGCGGATGTTCCGGGCGGTCCTGGGCCGCGAGGCCCCGGCGGACGCTACCACGGCCTCTAGGAGCGATCGGAGCGTCTTGGGGGCCTGGGCATCGGCCTGGGTCAAGAAATTCAGCCACAGCCTCAATCCGGGCCAATTTGAGGCATTCTGTGAGCGGGCCGAACGGGATGTAGCCAAGAAACGCGGCAAGGCCGGGGTCCGGAACCTCGGCGCCGTGGCGATGGATAAGATCGTGCCGGGGATCGTGCGGAGCCTGGCGAAGGAGAAATCATGACAGCGAAACGCAAAGCAAGCGGCAAGCGGCCGGCGGCGAAGGTCGCCAGGGCGGTCAAGCGCCCGCGAGCCACGGGCCACAGGTCACGGGTTGCGAATCAAATCCCTGCGGAACTGGGAAAAGGCCCGAAACGGGGCGATGTCGGCTACGGCAAACCGCCTGTGGAGCATCAGTTTGCCCCCGGGGTTTCGGGCAATCCGGCGGGAACACCGCCGGCGCGAGCGAATTTGTGGCGGCATATCTGCAAGTTCCTGGAGGCCGGGGAGGATGAGGCAAGGCGGGTCCAGGGGGACAAGAGCGAATCTCTGGCCCGGCGGATCGCGGCCAAGCAGGCCCTGCAACTGCTGAAGAAGGGCCTGGTCGGCGTGGCGCTGCAGGCGACGATGCGGATGTGGGACCGCGATGAAGGCCGGCCGGTGGCGCATGTGGTGATGGAGAGCCCGGACGTGCTGACGGCCGAAGAGTGCGAAGAGATCCGGCAGGCGATGAAGATTCACCATGAGTGACGGGTTTGCGATGCTGACGGACCGGCAGATTGCGATGATCGGTAGGAAGATTCTGGCGTATCGGGCGCTGCCCGAGGCCAGGAAGTTCCACTCCTCGCAGGCGAAGTACCGATGGTTCTTCGGGGGAAACCGGTCCGGTAAGAGCGAGTCGAACATCGGGTATGACCTGTGTGCTTTCGCCCTGGGCGTGCATCCGTGGCGAAGGACGCCGGCGGGGGCGGTGCTCTGGGCAATCGCGCCGACCTGGGAGATGGTGGGCAAGATCCTGTGGCAGGAGAAGATCAAGGCCTATCTTCCGATGCGGCGGCTCAAGGGAATCGTCTGGCACAACAAGGGCGCCGACATCCCGAAAGAACTCCTGATCGATAACGGGGCGAGGATCGAACTGAAAGCCTTCGAGCAGGGCCGCGTCGCGTTCCAGGGCCGCGCGGTCGATGCGATCTACTGCGACGAGCAGTGCGAGCACGATTCGGCCTCGATCATGGACGAACTCGTAATGCGTCTGGCGGACCGAAACGGATATATGGCCTGGTCCGCGACTCCTCTGATCGCCCAGGACTGGATGGAGAAGCGCGAGCGAGATCCCGGCCCGCAGGACGCGGTCTTCCATGCGGACCTCAACGACAACCGTAAGAGCCGCGGCGGGTACATCGACGATGCCGAGATCGACGCCCGGATCGCGGCCTGGCCCGAAGAGGTCCAGGCGACGCGTATCAGGGGCTACTTCGCGGCGTTCCTGGGGGCGGTGTATAAGACGTTCCGCCGGGAGGTCCACGTTCAGGAAATCGAGTTGCCGGCGGACGCCCAGCACTATCAGGGAATCGACCTGGGCTTCAACAATCCGTTCGTCTGCCTCTGTGCCGCCCGGTACGGGGCGGACCGCCGATGGCACGTCTACGCAGAGCACTACCAGGCGAGGGAGTCTCTGGCCTGGCATGCCGCGAAAATCCGGGCGATGACCGGCCGGACCCGGATCGTCGCACGCTGGGCCGACCACGACGCCCAGGACATCTACGAGCTGCGGCAGTTGGGGATCGAGACGCTGCCGGCGAAAAAGGATATTCGCCTGGGGATCGAGCTGGTCCAGGCCAAGCTCAAGGTCCAGGCCGACGGCCGGCCTCAACTGACGATCTCGCCGCGATGCCCCAACACGATCCGCGAGATGATCGCATACCGATGGCGCCAGGGGACCCAGACGCGGGACCCGCGCGATGAGCCCGAAAAACAGGATGACCATTGCCCCGATGCCCTGCGGTACTTGTTGTACAGCACGGAGGGGGCGAGATACTTTGGATCGGACGCGACATGAGACAGACCCCTATCGATCATTTCCCGGTGGACCAGGATGTGCGGTACTCGCGGATCTTCGCCGGGGCGATGTGGCCGGGCGTGAGACCGGGCTGGGTGGTGGTGGTCGGCGAGCATGCGACCGAGCATATCGCCGGACGCCCCTGTCTGGACGTGCTCGATGTGGCGGACTCGCCGCGTCTGGACCGGCTGATTTCGCTCTTGGCGGAGCTGCGGGACTTTTTTCATCCGGAGCGGGTCCTGGCCGACGCCAGGAACGCCGCGGCGATGACGATTTGTAATGAGTACGCGGGGCGGGGCCTTCGCGTGGAGCATTCGGGCCTGTGCGAGCTGCGGGGCCCGATGGCGTACGTGATGCCGCTCTTGCAGCGGATCTACAGCGGACCCGGCTCGCCGGGCGATCGGCTGCGGGTGTCGCCGGCGTCGGCCCTGGCGGGCGAAATGCTGGTGGTGCCGGCCAACGAAGACCCGGCGGATTTGAGACTCGAAGACTATCCGGCCGTGGCGGCCCTGGCGTTTGCGGCGCTGGGCCTGGAGTTGTCCCGCCGGGACGCGGCCGAGCGGCTGCCGGAGCAGACGCGAAGATGATTCACCACAGAGGACACAGAGAGCACAGAGAACAGAAGACAAGAAGGGAAAGGGTATCTGATGACGCCACGACAGATTGTGCACGTGCGGACGGAGGCCCGCTGCGACTGCGAGCGGCTGGGGTCTTGTGTGACGCTGACGCTGGCGTGCGGGCACGTCAAGCGGATGAAGGCCTCGCGGGCCCCGATCGGAAAGACCCACTGCCCGCAGTGCGAACAGCAGCGACAGGCGAAAGGACTCGCAAGCGATGACTCGACGTGACCGACGGGAACAACTGGGGCCGGTGATCGGCCGGCTGCCGGATCTGGAGCCCACGATGAGGATCAGCTACGAGCGGTTCGCCGATCCGGCCCGCTGGCGGCGGATGGCGGAGGACCTGGGCATCACGATCCGCGAGCTGCAGGTGGCGCTACTGCTTCTCAAGGGCCTGTCTCTGGCGGAGATCGGCTCGGCGCTGGGAATCCAAAAGGGCACGGTGCACACGTACAACCAGCGGCTGCACCAGCGGCTGCGGGTCCGCAATCGCGCTGAGCTGGTCACGACGATCGTCCTGGCCTCCGGAATCCTGCTGCCTGCCAATTCAAAAGAGTATCCTTAAATATATACAGGCACACGCGGTTTTACGCGAGAAAACCGCATTTTGGCACATTGGGCCCCTCGAATCTGCGCCGCGGGTCTAGGCTTGGGGCATCGCCGGCCATGACCTGTCTGCCGGACATCAAAATGGTGAACCAGATGGCTGAGAACATCTTTCAGAAATGGAAGCGGGCCAGTCCGCTGATTAAGGACCTGGGCTGGGCTGGATTCGCCAAGTATTGGGCGACCAGTACGGCGCCGGCGAAGGCCCCCAAACCCATCGGACCGACCGATACGGAGGTCCTGGCCAGCGACGAGCGGATCCGCAGGGCCCTGGCCTCTCGGTCACGCAGCAGACGCTCGAGTCTCACGGGCGGACAGACCGACCGCCCGGTCAAACTGCAACTGCCCTCTCTGGTGGGGATCTGACGCATGATCGATCCGAAACAGCTGGTGGCCCGCTGGAATACGCTGGACGCCGCCCGATCGACGGTCAAGAGCCTGGTACAGGAGGTGATGGAGTACTGCCTGCCGCGGCGGGCCACAGTGACGGTCCAGCGGACCGATGGCCAGAACCTCCACAAGTACCTGACCGACTCGACGGCGGAAATGTCGGTCGAGCGTGGGGCCAGCGGGCTGTATGGGGCGATGTGCCCGTCGGACCGGGCGTGGTTCATGCTGACGCCTCCGATCGAACACGGCCGCCTGGCGGGCGAGTTCGGCCGAGACATGCTGGGCGTCTCGGAGACCATGCGGGACCACGTGAGCCGCAGCAACTACGCGGAGGCGGCTTACGAGGGGTTTCTCGATCTGATGACGGCCGGAGTGACCTCGGTGGAGGTCAACCGCGGTTTGGATTCGCTGTTCGAGTACACAGCGTATCCGTTCGAGCAGGTGACGTTCGAGGAGAACAGCCGCGGGCGGGTGGACGCGGTCTACCGGCGGTTCGGCTGGTCCGCCCGCCAGATCGTACAGGAGTTCGGGGAGGGCGAGGCGGCCGTCGGCAAGACGATCTGGGACGCCTACAGCGCCAATGACGGTCGGAACCGGGACAAGATCTTCGAGGTCCTGCACGCGGCGGTGCCGCGGAGCGACTACCCGGGCGGCCGGCTGGACGCCAGGAATATGCCCGTGGCCTCGGTCTGGGTCGCGGTGATGGACGCCAAAGTGCTCCGCGAGAGCGGATGGCCGCAGTTGCGGTACCTTGTCTGCCGGTGGGTGAAGGCCGCCGGCGAGAAGCATGGGCGATCGCCGGCCATGACCTGTCTGCCGGACATCAAAATGGTGAACCAGATCGAGCAGGCGATTATCGATGGCGCCGAGCAGGTCGTGCGGCCTCCGATCCTCAATCCCGACGGCGCCGGCCTGATCAGCAACAGCCGCGACGCCAACGGCAAGCCGGTCATTCTCTTCCGGCCGGGCTCGATCCTCAACTACCGAGTGAACTTCGTCGCCCCTGGGGTCAAGCCGGAGCCCTTCAGTACCGGCGCCCGCGTCGATTTTGGGCTGGAATACGCCGAGAGCAAGCGGCGAATCATCCGGGCGGCGATGTTCAACGATCTGTTCATGGTCCTGATGGACCAGACGCACGCCAAGACCGCCACGGAGGTCCGCGCGATTCTGCATGACCAGATGCGACTGCTCGGTCCGCAGTTCGGGCGGATGAAGGTCGAATTCTTCGACGCCTTGATCCGGATCAACCTGTCGATCATGAGCGAGGTCCCGCAGCTGCTGGGCGGGATTCCGCTGGAGCTGCTGAACCTGGCGAACATCCGGTACACCTCGACGTTGGCTTTGGCCATGGAGTACGCGGAGATGACGGCGATGCAGGACGCGATGGTGTTCCTGTCGCCCTTCGCCGAGATCGATCCGACCGTCTGGGACAACTTCAGTTTCGACGAGATCAGTCGCGGGATCGCCGAGAAGATGGCCCTGCCGCCCCGATGGCTCAAGCCTCGCGACGAAGTCCGGGCCCTGCGGGAGGCCCGCATGCAGTATCAGGCCCAGCAGATGCAGCAGGCGTTGGCCCAGTATCAGGCCGAGCAGATGGCCCGCATAACCCAGAAGCCCGAGCCCGGCTCGCCGGCCGAGGCCGTGGTGCGGGGTGCGGCATGACCGCCTTGGGCTTGACGCAGGCCTCCGACGAGACCCTGCGTGCGTATCGGGAGTTCGCGGCGTGCGGGCAGATAGCCCAGACGATTTTGACGGACCTGGAATCGCAGATTCCGGGCGACTTCTGCCCGGACAATCAGTATGTGACGGCCCATAACCTCGGACAGTTGCGGATCCTGCAGATCCTCAGCGTCCGCCTGGCCGAGTCGCAGACGAATCGAACCTTGTTACCGGAGCATATCAATCATGGCCAAGATCAATGAACCCACGACGGTAGTGACCCAGCGGGACCGTGAGGTGTCGCGCCAGCTGGCGCAGGAGGCCGCGGAGGTGGCTTCGCGACAGATGCAGGAGCGGAACACGATCGTTAAAGCCAAGGGCCTGCTGGCTATCCTGGCGGCGATCCAGCCCAATGCGCCCGGGTACGGGCCTGTATACACCTTGCAGCGGCTGGGCCAGCGCAGCCAGGTGACGGCGGACGAGATCGAGCGGGCCCGCCGATGCGTCAACGATTGCGTGGGCAACCCGCCCCGGCCGCCGACGGTGGCCGAGTGCCTGGAGGCCCTGGCGCCTCTGGCCCGCATGCCTCGCGACTATCTGAACCCCAACAAGCAGGCCGTGCAGTTCGCCTTTCCGGACGGCAACGGCAAGAGCGTCGAGGTGACGATCGAGCAGATCGAAGCGGCCGACCGGCTCCGTGCGGCCGGCGGCCTGTAACGCGAACGGACACAGACGAAACCACAGACGATGACGAAAGAGTATGACTGAGAACCCGAACATTCCGGTAATTCCTGCTGGGCCGGGTCCCCTGCCGGCGCCGGCGCCGGCTTCGCCGGGTCCCATGACGATCAGTATCGACGGCCTGGACGCCGAGCTCAGGAATAATAAGACGATCGCCGGCCTGGCGGGCCAGCCCGTACAGAAGGCCCTGAAGATGCTGGCTGATGCCGAGGCGATGATCGGCCGCAAGGGCGTGATCCTGCCCAAAGGGCCCGACGACAAGGAGGGCCTGGCCGCGTTTCGCAAGGCAATTGGCGTTCCGGACTCGCCGGACAAGTACCCGGCCCCCAAGATCCCTGAGGGCCTGACGGTCGATGAGGCGACGGACAAGCAGCTCCGCGCCTGGGCCGCAGAACTGGGCTGGACTCCCGACCAGTTCACCGGCTTCGCCGAGCGGGTCGCGGCCTGGAATGTCGCCACCCAACGGCAGCAGCAGCAGGAGCAGCAGGCCGCCCTGGATGCGGCGAAAGCGGCTTTGAAAACGGAGTTGGGCCCGGCGTACGAGGCCCAGGTGCAACTGGCCAACACGGCAGCGGCGGCCTTCGCCGACGAAAAGGACCTGGCGGCCTTGGCCGACGCGGGCATGCTGGAGCACCCTGCGTTCCTGAAGCTGATGGCTAAAGTCGGTCAGGCGGTCGCTCCGGACCGTCTGTCGCAACAGAAGACCGGCCAAGTCGATTCGGGAGGCCTTCAGAGCAAGATCGACGAGTTGATGCGGTCGCCGGCGTACCTGACCGAACGCGGTCCGGCGCACGATCGCGTGCTCGATGAGTTGCTGCGCCTGCGGAACCAGATGGCCGCAGCACGAAAGAAGTGACGATCGATAGAGTGTCCCGCGGCCGGGGAGCCTTACCGGTCCGGCCGAATGGGGAACCGCAAATGCGGGCAGCCTCGGACATTCCGGGGTCCGCAGCCGGGCGCGGCAAAACGCAAACGGTAGGGTCCGTTTCTGAGGTGTGACGCCGGTCACATGTCACGCCGACGATCGGGGAGCTCTCCAGTGTCGGCCCTTGAGGCCGAGAATTTCCTAACCTATGTTTGATTGGAGAGTTCTCCGATGTCCTACACTGTCACCCAAGCGATGACCGAGCAATTCTCGGCGTCGGTCATCATGCTCAGCCAGCAAAAGACCTCCCGCCTGCAGCAGGCCTGCCAGGTGGCCCAGGTGGTGGGCAAATCGTTTTATGCCGAGCGCCTCGGCACGGCGGAAATGCGAGAGCGGACCGCCCGGCACGCAGACATCCCGTTATCGGAGTTCGAGCACTCCCGGCGCAAGGGCACCATTCATGACATGGCCTGCCGCCACCTGATCGACCGGGCCGACACCGAGAAGATGATCATCGATCCGCACGGCAAGTACGTCCAGAACTGTGTGGCCGCGGCCAATCGCGCCAAGGACATGTGGATCATCGAGGCCCTGGGCGGCGTCGCCCACGGCGGAGAGGCCGGGACCACGCTCATCAACAACTACGACGTCGGCGAGTGCCGGATCATCAATGGCGACGGGACGGTGGTCGCCGCCGGATCGAACGCCTCGAACACGACCGAGACCGCGTTGACGTACTCCAAGCTCGTGACGGCCAAGAACCTGCTGGATGCCGCGGAGATCGATCCCGACCGACGTCGGTACCTCGTGACCAACAACTACAACATCAACAACCTGCTGGAGGACAAGACGCTCAGCGGCGATGAAATGAAGGTGGTACGTGACATCAAGACCGGCCGGATCGAGCAGATCCTGGGCTTCTTCGTCATCCCGATCGAGTACCGCGCCACGGGCACCGGCCTGCGAATGCACTCCATCGACACCAACTGCATCCGCAGTTACGCCTTCGCCGAAGGCGCAGTGACCTTCGGGATCGGCGGCGATGTGCGGACCGTCATCGAACGCATCCCGGAGAAGGACGCCGATCAGGTGCTGTGCACCCTCGAGGTCGGCGCCGAACGCAATGAAGGCCCGGCCGTCGTCGAGATCCTGCTCAAGGCCGCGCCCTGATGAAGTGACAACCGATCAATAGTCCGGTCCCCTCAGGACCGTAAAGAAATGAAGGCCCGGCCGTCGTCGAGATCCTGCTCAAGGCCGCGCCCTGATGAAGTGACAACCGATCAATAGTCCGGTCCCCTCAGGACCGTAAAGAAAGGAACGAATAACGAATATGGCTACAAAATACGGCACCAACGCGACCATTCTGGCGTCCCTGACGCCCAGCAACCTGCTCAAGGCCGAGCAGTCCGGGGGCGTTGTGCGGTCGATGACCGAAGAGTATACCGGGGCCCGTGTCGTCAGCGGCGACATCATCTATCTGGGCAAGATGCCCAAAGGGGCGATCCCGCTGTTCGGCATTCTCCGATACAACGGCAGCGATACCGGCATCCTGAAGATCGGCTACGCCGGCGACACGGATGCGCTGGGCACCACGACGGCGCTGGCGACGACCAAAACGCAGGTCCTCTATCCGGCCCGCGAACAGATCAATAAGCCCCTGACGAACGATACCGACATCTACGCCACGATGGGCATCAACTCGGCCCATGCCCTGGCCACCACCGACACGGTGGACATCCACTATCTGTACGCGAAGGAATAAGATGGACAAGCTGCTCGTCGTGCTCCCGGCGCCCCGTCATCCCCTGGTGGACGGGCGCGTGACGCTCTGGCTGGCGGCCCTGTGTCGCCGGTACTCGAACGTCGATGTGGCCAACCCTTGTGGGGATAGCTGCGACGCCAACCGCAACGCGGCGATCGCCGAGGCCCTGGCCCGGGAGCCCTACGTGCGGCACTTCTTCTTCCTGGACTCCGACACCGTGCCGCCGCCCGACGCGGTGGAGCGGCTGCTGGCCCTCCGGGCCCCGGTGGCCTGCGGTGTGACTCCGATCCGGCGGCGCGGAGCGAGATTCTGGAACATCCGCGCCGACGCCCCCGGCGACTGGTGGCCCAGGGATGTGCCGTTGCCTGCAAGGCCTTTCCCGGTCCGGCACGTCGGCGGTACCACCGTCCTGGTCGAACGCGGCGTCTTGGATCATCTGGGCTATCCCTGGTTCTTTCGAGAATACGTGGATCAGCCTGTCGAGGACTTGGAGTACGTCAAGCGGTCCGGGGACGTGTTCTTCTCCGATCGCGTGCACGCGTGCGGCTATCGGATCCTGTGCGATCCGAGCGTGCGGTGCCACCATTACAAGGTGACGGACCTGCTCGATGACGATGATCTTTCGTCTGTGGGGCCGGCGGCGGCGGGTCCTGCGTCGTCGCCGGCCCGTTGTGACCCGCCGGGCGAGTTCGAGCGGCTGTGCCGGGAGATCGAATCGCTCAGCCGGGTGTGACCCGATTGACCGTATTGACCTTATTGACCGGAGTGACTATGACGATGCGTCCACGATTCCGCGATTTTACGATCTGTCTGCTGGTGTTTGCGGCGGCAGTCCTCGGCCGGCCGATGTACCTGCTGGCCGACCAGGCCTGCCCGGCTCAGCCGGACTTTACCCGAGCCTTCCTCGATCGGCACGGCGGCGACCCCAACGCGCCGGGTTTGTTTGACGGACTGCCCGTCCTGGGGCCTGTGGCCGGCGATCCGAACGTCTGGGAGGTCCCTTGCGGAGTCCAGACCTTTGCGTATCGATGGTGCGACCCCGAGGGCATGCCG
>DAOOIV010000132.1 GCA_035384605.1 Phycisphaerae bacterium | reverse complement strand
ACCGAGACCGTGAATACTGGAATCGCTCGAACGTAATTCCGGGTGCCATCGATGGGGTCGATGACCCAGCAACGTCCAGAGCGTGAAACGGGCTGGTGGACATCCGGCCGAGATTGAATCTCCTCGGTTATCACGGCGTCCTGAGGATACAACTTGGCGATGGACGCCAACAGAGCATCCTGGACCGCATGATCGGCGTCGGTCACAGGAGACTTGTCGTGCTTGCGAGTCACGTCAGCCCTCCCGAGCCGTTCCAGGGCAATTCGTGCCGCCGCCTTGATCCAGCCAAAGGACTCCCGTCGCAGTGCTTCGTATTCCTGATTCACGTCAGTAGTCAATATAGTTTCGCCATCGCATGTAATCGTGGAGCCACGAGGACGTAAACGGGCGGTCGGTGGCTCTGACGTCTTCATCGGGCCTGGGCAATCCCCAGAACACGGACAACAACGACACGAACAGGCACAGATAGCACAACCACCGCCCGACTCGCCGCTCCGCCAGCGGCCCGATGCCGGCAGGCAACATCAATAGCCACAACGGGATCATCCAGAACATCCAGCGCGGCCCCTGGCAAACACCCGCATAATTGTGCGTGCGGAATGTATAAAACAAGAGCACCGCAAGGAACAGGAACAACGTTCCGGCGGCCAAAAGCGAGTGTTTCTGGTCGGGTTCTCCAAGGTACATTCCCAGGTTCACGACCAGCAGGATCGCGATGAACGCGAGGAAGCCTCGGCCCCACAGCAGGTCGGCCGCCTGATCAATCGCCGCGACGGGATGGCTCACGGCCGTCTTGATGCATGCCAGGCCGAGCTTGAAGTCCGCCCACCAGCGAGTGAACCGAGAGCCGTCGGCAGAATCGGCAGAAGCGGCCGACACGTCCCCCGCCATGGCGTGCGTTGACGCAACCCGGGCCGCGTCGGGCCTGGGCCACGATAGCGAGGAACCTCCGGCATCGGCTTTCCACAGAATTGCCGCAGCAAGGAAGATCGCCGCCAACACCACTGAGGCAAGGACCGCCCGCCTTGCTCGTATGCCGGCCATGTGCCGTCCGATGCCGATCAGGCTCAGAACGAACAGCGGCGTCAGACTGAAAAAGCCGTGATGCCCCACCAGGAGGTGGAACATGTATTTCTGCTTCGGCTCCTGGAGAAAATCGATGCTCACGCCTCGGGGGGTGTAATAGTTGTTGGGGTGCCAGTAACTGCCATCATAGAAAAAGGGACCGTTCGGCTCGTCGAACCTCATCGGGATGGGCGTTACCGAACCGGTGACCAGGTACGTGGTGTAGAGTGACGCGGCGATGGGAATGAGCATGGCCGGCAGGCCGACGACCAGCGCCCGCCGCGGCTCTTTCCAGAACAGAGCGACAAGAATAGCCAGCGTGAGCAGAGTTGCCGGCAGTTCCAGGCCGTGGCACAGCCCGCCGAACAGCCCGGCGATGAGGAACCAATACCACTCGCGACGGCCATCATACCAGACGCGCAGCATCGCATGCAGGGCAAACATGGCACAGTAAGCGGCAACAATATGGTTGTTTAGAGGTGCGGCATATGAAGTCAGGAAGGTCGCCAAGGCCGCCGCACCCACGCAGAAGTTCTGCACGAAAGGAGAATCCGTCTGCTCGATCACCCGCTGACGAATTACCCAGATCATGATCAGGAACGGGACCAGTTGAACCAGAAGCACCGCGGCACGCATGTAGAACATGGGGTGCTCGCGAAATGTGAACGAGCCGGGCGAGGGCGTCTGGGACGGCTGCGTGCCGGCCGGCTGCGTGGCGGCTCCGGACCGGACCTCCGGCCGCGACCCCGTCAGATACTCATGGACCGAAGGCATGGCCATGATCGGTGAGACGATCTTCTCAAGCCCCATCACCACCCCGGCCACGCAGGTCGACAGCAGCGGAGGCTTGCTGGAATAGAAGTGGTCCTGGCCGTTCTTGTCCTTCACGCTGATCATGTCAACCGTCGAGAAGGGCGGGATGTCCCACACGTGGCGATAGTAGCGGTCGCCAAACTTGCGCATCAACCCCTTGATCCGGGCCTTGTCTTCCGGCGTGCTGTTGGAGTTATGTCTTGCGATGTGTTCATCGGGATCCGAGACACCCCTCTTCGACACACCCTTGATTTCACCCCAATCCGGCAGATATTCATAGGTGCCGTACTCGACCAGGTAAAAGACGGTGTTCCAACGCGAACCATCGTTAACGCAGTGCTCCAGTTTGGTTCGCGTCAATGTCGCAAAGCTAATGACCATCGCCGCCAAGATCATGAAAACAACCGTCACGTCGGTCGGCATGCGGCGCTTCGTGACCCCGGGAAGCGGGACGGGCGGCGTGAACAGGGGTTTCTCCGGGGGGCGGGTGCTGGAATCGACAACGCTGGCACCCGCGGGCGGGGTCTCTCTCAGCAACGGATTGACCGGTCTTGTTGGATCCTGCATACCATCCCTCGCCTTAAGACACGTTCCTGTTCAGCCTTGGGCCGGCTCGGTCTCGGCGCACCAGCCCACTTTCTCAACCACCTCGTACAGACGATCCAAGGGACGCTCTGCTACCACCAGCTCGGCGACCAGTCCGATGGCGATCAAGACCAGCCCAGGCGTCAGGACCAGGAGGAGCCAGGCAAGCATCGCCGTCAAGCCTCTGATCGTTTCAAACGGCCGGCCCAGCCATTCATTCAAGCGGCCGAGTTCCGACGACATCTGCCCGGCGATCACGGCAAGGAGCGGCAACATCGCGCCCAGCAAGACGACGACCACACCTGTGACACCGATAACGTGTTGCGGTCGCCAGCGGTATCGGGTCAGCGTTGTCACGGTGAGCAGATCGAGAAAACCCTTGAAGAAACGCGTCAAACCGTACTTGCCAACACCGCGAGTCCTTGCCCGGTGCAGGGTCGGAATCTCCGTCACTCGATAACCGCGGGCCGCCGAGAACACGGCAATGAAGCGGTGGAACTCGCCATAAAGCCGAAGATCCTTGGCCACTTCGCGCCGCATGACCTTGAACCCGCAGACGTGATCGTGGAGCCGGACGCCGGTCAACCATCCAATCATCTTGTTGAACACCCGAGACGGGTAGACCTTGTGCCACGGGTCGTGGCGGATGCGCTTCCAGCCGCTGACCAGATCGAAGCCTTCGTCCAGCTTGGCGAGCATACGCGGCATTTCCTCCGGGGGATCCTGCATGTCGGCGTCCATCATGAACACCAGGTTGCCGCGGGCGACGGCGAAGCCGGCCATCAGAGCCGCCGCCTTGCCGCAATTGCGACGAAACCGCAGGCCGCCGATCCGCTTGTCGTTGCGAGCAAGCGATACGATCCTCTCCCAGCTCGCATCGCGGCTGCCGTCGTCCACCAGAATAACTTCGACCTCCAGGTCATTCCGGGCGGCCACGTCGCGGATCTCAGCAACAAGCCCATCCAGCGAGTCGACCTCGTCGTACACCGGCACCACGATACTGATCAGACGTGAACCCACCGAACCTCATCCTCGCTCTTGGGCTCGCTTTCGATCACTGAAAAAGACGGCAAACGCCCGCGGAAGGTCCATTCTCCGCCAACGTACACCGGCTGGCAACCAAGCCGGGCGCAGACCTTGCCTCCTCTCAATAGACACGTCGTAACGCGGTTGGTTGCAGGCATTCCGGGCCCTGCCTATGTTATCGGACTGGTTGTGGGGCGGGCCTGTCGGGTGAATCTTCGGCCACGGGGCCGCGAAACAGCAGAAAAAAAGCGAGGATCAGAACGTTATGCTTGGGGAGGTGCTCGGCATGAAAGACGCGCTCGGAATGGCGATATGTGCATCCGTCCTGCTTCCGTTGTCAGTCAACCGCAACGCTGCCGCCGAGTTCATCGATACGCAACCTGATACTTGGGCAGCCGTTGACGGCCTTGGACGTGCGGCCCCGAACCACGACCAAGTCGGCGGCCCTCGTGCCGGCAAGAGCGTGGGTATCTTCTACTTTCTATGGCTTGGGCAACACCGGACCGAGGGGCCGTACGATATCACGCGCATCCTGGCCTCGCAGCCGGACGCCCTCGGGCGGCCGACCACCAACCCGTGGGGCCCTGAGTACCACTTTCACCACTGGGGCGAGCCGCTGTTCGGCTACTACCTCGGCGATGACGCCTGGATCCTCCGCAAACACGCTCAGATGCTCTCCGACGCGCTTGTTGACGTCGCCGTTTTCGACGTGAGCAACCAAGAGACATACCCCAAGGTCTACCGGAAGCTGTGCGAAGTCTGGATGCAGGTCCGCCGGGACGGCGGCAGGACGCCGCAGATCGCTTTTTTTGCGCCGTTTGGAGACGATAGGCGAGTACTGTCGCGCTTGTATGACGACCTGTACAAGAAGGGAGATTACGCCGACCTGTGGTTCCGTTGGAAAGGCAAACCGCTGATACTGGCAAGGAAGGAAAGCGCCCCGCCGGAGATGCAGGAGACTTTTACCTTCCGACCGCATGGGCCCGACTACTTTTCCGGCCCCACCGGCCCCAATCAGTGGCAATGGCTCCAGATCCATCCGCAGGCGCCCTACTACAACGACACAAACGAGGTGGAACAGGTTTCGGTGAGCGTCGCCCAAAACGCCAGCGGCAAGCGGCTCTGCGCCTTCAGCGAACCCAACACCTACGGCCGCAGTTGGCACGATGGCATCAAGGACGAGCGCCCGGACGCCGTGCTGCACGGCCTGAACTTCGCGGAGCAGTGGAAGCGGGCGCTGGAGCTGGACCCGGAGTTCATCTTCATCACCGGTTGGAACGAATGGATTGCGATGCGTCTGCCGGAGTTCAACGGCGTGCGTGAGCCGGTCATGTTTGTTGACCAGTTCACCCAAGAGTACAGCCGGGACATCGAGCCGATGAAAGGTGGGCATTGGGACAACTACTACTACCAGATGGTGAGCGGAATCAGGCGGTTCAAGGGCGTGCGCCCCGCGCCCACAGCTTCCGGGCCAACCACCATTCAGATCGACGGCGACTTCTCGGATTGGGCGGGCGTACAACCCGGGTTCCGCGATGATCGGGGTGACACCATGCACAGGGACCACCCGGGTTATGATGATGCAGGGCGCTATGTCAACAAGACCGGGCGAAACGACTTCGTGCTTTTGAAGGTAGCGGCGGACGACCACGTCGTCTGCTTCTACGCTCGAACCGCTTCGGTAATCACTCCGAGTACCGATCCGAACTGGATGCTGCTCTACATCAACGCCGACAATGATCTTGCGACCGGATGGGAAAGCTACGATTTCCGGGTAAACCGCAGGCTTCGCGGCCAGACGAAATCCGTCCTCGAGAAAGCGGGCACGAACGGCGTCTGGACGGCCATTGACGAAGTCCCCTATCGTGTCAGCGGCAGCGAGCTGGAACTGGCGGTGCCGCGCCGGATTCTGCGGCCCCGGGACGATTCGCCGCTGCGTCTGGGCTTCAAATGGGCCGACAACATGCAGTGTGACAACGACGTCATGGAATTCACCGTCAACGGCGACACCGCCCCCAATGCGAGATTCCAGTACGTCTATGCAATGAAGTGATCGAGGAGCGCGCCGACGGTTGCTCAGCGAGCGCCGCCGCTCCGGCAGCCGGGCTGCACCGGTTGGCACCAAGCCACCTGGAAATCGCCCGCGACCACCGGAACGTCATGTCTGGCCGTGGAAATCACCTTCGCGCGGACGTAGATTTCCTTCCCGGTGAGTTTGTACGATGCGATCGTGCCGGTCTGCTCGCTGAGGACCCGACCGATGTCGTCACTATACCTGCATGTCGGGCCGCGCTTCGGGTCGCTCGGCAGATAAGCCACGGTGTCGTCGTAGCCGGCCAGTGTGCCGATGAACTGAGTCTTGTAGCCCACGCCGGGCCGGGGTTCGATTTCGATGTCCAGCCGGTCGTCGGCAAAGCGGATGTCCTTGAGGATGACACCGGTGGAAGCGTAGAAATCGCCCCGATACATGGCCTCGATGAGGCAATCGGCCGTCAAAGCGGAGGACCGCACCACGACCCAGGCGCGACCTGGACCCGCCCCGCCGGTCGCGACGAAATTGTGGGCATCATCGGTACCCAGTCCGTACATGATCGGCAGGCCGTACTCGGCCAGCCGCTTGGTCAGCACCACGTCCCACATCCGCTCGGTCGACATGTACGTCTCGTCTCCGAGGTTGTTGACCCCAGGATGACCATTCGCAACCTCGAACATCACCGACCCTTCCAGCCTGGCCATCTGGTCGGCACGCAGCGCCCATCCGAAATTGGGATGATTCACGTGAACCAGCATCGGGTGGCACATCTGTGCCTCCTGGGCAAGAACCGCATCGACGTTGTTCTGAAGCGTCACGAAGATATCGCTGCCCCGCTGAGGCGGGATGACCGTCGTAATGCCGACCCCGTTCAGATGAACGGGTTTGCCCTCGGCGCTGTCGCTGATCTCTTCACCTTGGATCAGCAGGAACTGCCCCGGTTCCTCGAATTGAGCCTTGACCTTGTCGAGCGGCGCGCAAAGGTACTCGGTCTGGCCGTCCGCGCCCTGGCGTTTGACCACCTTTGCGTTTCCGAACGTCTCCTCGTAGATCCTCGCGGCTTCGCCTCGTCGCTTGTCCGCCGCAACCCACCTCTCACCCTCGCTGAGCACGTTGTGATCGCTGAGGACCAGGAAGTGGTAGCCGTGGTCTTTGTACCACTTGACCACCGTTTCGGGCGGGCTGTCGCCGTCGCTCCACCACGTGTGGGTGTGGGTATTGCCCTTATACCACTTCGTCACGGTCTGGGGCCCGCAGCCGGTCAACTGCGACCAGATCGCGACCGCGACCCACAACAATATCCTCATTCTGAAGGCGAAACTGCGCATGAGTGACATGCTCCTGATCAAGAAAAAGCGAACCCGGTTAACCGTCCCCAGCGTATCAGATCCGGCCTGCCTCGGCCAGCGACCTTTGGAATTGCCGCTGCTCGACTCCGCGTGTACCCTGAGAGACCATACAGGAATCGGCGCGGTGTGCAGAACAGGATTTTCGGTAAGGAGGACCTAAGGTGATGACCCGCTCATGCTTGTTCCTGTCGGCCGCCGGTGTTCTGCTTGCGAGCGCGTCTGCGTGGGCCGAGACAATCGACCGGCCTCTCATTTTCAGCATCAATCCGGTCGGCAACCGAGAGGCGGTCGGCGCACCACGACAGGGCAGTGACTTCGTCCGCTACGACGAGCTGCTTTTTCAGCGGATCAGTGAGGCGGGCAGCCGGTCGGCCCGCGTGCTGGCGAGCTGGCGGGAAGTTGAGGCCGAAAAGGGCAAGTGGGACTGGTCGAGCCTTGACCGAGAAATTGAGCTTTGCGCCAAATACCACATCGAGCCCGTGGTGCTGATCTGCAACATCCCTGCATGGGTCAGCCCGACCGGCAAGAGCGCTCACAATCATCCACCAAAGGAGGAGCACGCCGCCGACTTCACCGCCTTCATCACCCGCATGGCCGAGCGATACAAGAATCGTGCCAAATACTATGAATTCTGGAACGAGCAGAACGGCTGCAGTTGGATCAACGAGGGGTGCGACAACGCCCGGATGGCCCACACGTATCTGCCGTGGCTGCAACGGTGCTTCAAGGCGATCAAGGCCGTCGACCCCGTCGCCCAAGTGGCCATTGGCGGCCTGGACGACGCCGACGGCCATGCGCCGATCTTCGTTGAGCAGTGCTACCAACTGCGCAGGGACAAATACGACAACGCAAAACTCTGGGATGCCATTGCCGAGCATCCATACGCCAAGCGGCCGACGGAAACTACCGACGAGCTGATTCACAAGCTCGATGCGATTCGGGCCGTCGCGGCCCGGTATGGCGACGCGGGAGTGCCCATCTGGATCACCGAATACGGCTGGAACGTCGCCGAAATGGGCATCGAAGTCCAACAGCACGGCACGGCGGAGTTCCTGAAAGCCTTCAGTCGTTCCGACCAGAAGGATGTTCTCATCGCTCAACAACTGGCCATCGCCGATTTTGAGCCGGTGCACCTCGGCTTCGGCCTCTGCGACCTGAACCTGCGGCCGCGCCCCGCGTTTCAAACCTTCCAGGAGCTGGCCCGGCCAGGCACTCCTCGCCCTGTCACTCTCCGGTTCGTGCTTCAGCCGGACGGCGTCCCGGTGATCAACGGCCTAATCGCTTCGGCCTCAGAACAAGAAGACCCGCCCAGCCTGATCGAGGTCTTCAACGAAGAGGGCAAGCGTGTGATCTCGGAGAAAGGCGACCCCAATATCCTCAGCGTCGCCCTGCCCGGTCTGCCACCCGACACGCCTCTGCTGGCGGTTATCTCATCAATCGTCGGCGAGAAACAGGGTATTCCCATTGCACGTGTGCCGTTCATCGCTCCCAAAGGACTGATTCCGAACGGAGGCTTTGAAAGCTTGTTTCGAGCAGGTATTCCCTGGGCGTGGACCGTCACGGGACCGTCGATTTGCCGTGACGGCGGAGCACTCGGCAAGGAGTACTGCCACGGCGGCGGTCACGCCCTGCTCCTGGCACAGTTGCCGAGTTCGTCCAAGCGAGCTTTTGACGACCGCATCGAAGTCCCCGTCCGGGCGGCGAAAGGTGGAAGGATTCGTGTCCGCTGGTTTGCACGTTACTTCGGACCACAGGATCAGGCGGTGGCGGTCATGATGACGGCTTCTCTGTTCGACCCCGACGAAGAACGTGGGGGGCGTTCCCCGGGCAAACCGATCGGCAAGGAATGGACGGAAGTCGTCCTGGACCTCTCAGCCCCCTGCGACGGCCCGATCCTGTGCCTTCATCTAGCAAGCTCCCGCCTGCCAAAGGATCGTTGGCTGGTGGCCGTTGATGACGTATCCGTGGAGCCGCTGTCGGAATAAGCCGTCTTGCGCCAGCAAAAGGGTTGTTAACAGATAGGCGGTTCCGGGCTAAGATGTGGCTATGCGAACCGAGCCCCAAGCCACAATTCCGACTGAAAAGATGTGCGAGAAAGGCAGTCCGACGCTTAACGGCACGGCGGGTCTCGATCGCCGTGGCGACCTCGACGCTGCCCGACCGCATGCTCGCGGCGGTTTTCACACACATTCCGGCAGCTTTGCCAGCGCCGGCACCGGGTTGACTATTTGTCGGCAAATGGCTGCCGGCGGCATCGTCATGGGAATCTACGGCCTGTGGATCGCCACCGGTCGACTGCCCGACGGGCTTTCCCTCGCTACTCGCGTGGTTTCCTCTTTATGGGCCGTGGCGATCTTCGCGGCGCTGGGCATGTTCACGGGAGCGGCGCTTGCCTCGTTCGGCCTGCTGGCAGTTCGGCCGCTCAGCCAGCAGCGGCGAGTTCGCATCGCGGCGGCTTTGGAGGCAACGATCGTTGTTCCCCTCGTGCTCTGGCTCGTTCTCAATGAGTTCACCTACTCGATGACCTCTCAGGTCATCGGGTTGGCTACTCTGCGAATGATCTGGTCGATTCCGGACGCGATCTTCGAGAATGCGTGGGAAATGGGCGGGCGGTATCTGATCGCCGCCGGTGTGATGACCATTGCGGCCGCGATCGTCGTCTATCGCCTGGTCGCACGATCCATGCTTGTTTATCGGCCGAACACGTCTCAGCATGCGTCGTCGGCAGAGGCCGCGCTGGTCAAGCGGCCCCTGCGGCTGGCGGGGTCGATGTCAGGCGTTTTGGCAGTGGTTACAGGCCTGGTCGTGGTGCAACTTTGCACCCGGCCCAGCGAGGCCCTGACGACCGTCTTCAAGTCGTCGCCGCCGCTGCGGGCCTTCAACGTGGCGAGGCTGGTCATGGGCACGGATCTGCTGGGGCCTGTTCCGACCACCTTCGGCCCGGCCATCATGAGCGAAGCGGAATACCAATCCGCGATGGGCAAGCCGCGCCAACCCGCGCCGAACGTGATCCTGATCTTGCTGGAATCGGTGTCCGCCTCGGCCTTGCACTGTTATGGGTATCCCAAGGCCGACGTCAGCCCCAACATGGACAGGTTGGCTGCTGAAGGCACGCTTTTCGAACACTGTATCTCGCCGGCGTCGTTCTCGACCTACAGCGTGGTTTCGATCATGACGTCGCTGTCGATGCTGCGGGCCTCGGATAACGACCACTTTGGCGATGTGTCATTCCCGTTCCTGGGATTGCCGCGAACGCTGAAGCTTGCCGGATACGAACTGGCGATCTTCAGCAGCGGCAACGAGGCGTTCGATCGCATCAACCACTTCACGCCGCCTTCGGACTATGACACCTACTTCACGCACGATACCTGGGGCCAGGAGAAAGCCGACTGCATGCGCATGGATGACCGGCATGCGGTTGGGCATTTCGAGCAATGGCTTGCAGGCCGCAGCGACCCGCGGCCGTTCTACTGCAGCTTTTATCTGCAATCGACGCACTTCAATTATGAGGTGCCCGAGCCCTGGTTCTCGTACTACCAGCCGGTGCCGCCGCTGTACTCGAACGGCGACGGTATCATCCACATTCCGGCCGACGTCGTTCCCCTTCTCCGGAACCAATACGACAACGCGATGCGATATGGCGACCATTGGGTCGGCCGCATCCGGGAGGTGCTGGCCAAGGCCGGGGCACTGGACAATAGCGTGATCGTGATCGTCGGCGACCACGGTGAGGCGTTCATGCAGCACGGCCTGGCCCGGCATGGGGTGCATCTGTGGGAGGAGATGATCCACGTGCCGCTGATCGTATGGGTTGGCCCTGCTCTACGACAGGCGATGCCGTACGCTTTGTCGTCCCGCGTGTCCGACAGCGTCTCCAGTCTGGATATCGCCCCGACCATCGCGGGCCTGGTGGGAATTCGGCCCCATCCGAGCTGGCAAGGTGTGGACATCCTCGCACCAGGCTACAGCGGGCGCGACCGGCCGATCTTCTCCGTACTGCAGCTCACGCAATGGATGGAATGCGTGACGCTGGACAAATGGAAATACATCTACGACTTGTCCGATTTGAACCGGCTCCTGTTCGATCTGAGGACCGACCCGGGCGAGCAGATCAATCTGCTCACCCAGGAGCCGCAGCGGGCCGCCGCCCTGCACGCGATGCTTGCCGGTTGGCATACGTACCAGGTCTCCTACTACGCTCGTCGCCGATTCGACCAATACGTCGGCCGGTACGAACCGTCGGCAGACCTGATCGCCGCCTTCCACAATCGCACCCCGTGGCCGCGGCCCGGCCCAACGGCTCCCGAAGCCGTCGCCGCTCGCCAATAGAAGCCGTGCGACGGTCTTCGCGCCGCTTCACGACAAGCCTGGTCATCGTTTGTGACTCGATGCGACTTCTGGTAGACTCCCGCGTCATGAGAACGGTTTTGCCTTCAATAGCGGCTATGGGTCTGATCATGTGTGCATCTTGTACGAGCCGGCTCCCGTTAGGGTCGCCTGACAATGTCCTGATCATCGCTCATCGGGGCAATTCGGCTGTTGCACCGGAAAACACGCTTTCCGCGTTTCGCAGCGCCGTAGCGGCAGGAGCGATCTACGTCGAACTGGACGCCCGCCCCTCGGCGGACGGAACACTGTACGTTCTGCACGACGCGACGCTTGACCGCACCACCGACGCCAAGGAGGTGTTCAAGCGGGAGAAGATCAAGATTCGCGAGATACCGGACGCCGCGCTCGACAAGCTCGATGCGGGCCGATGGTTTGACGCCCAGTTTGCCGGCGAGCGCCTGCCGAAGCTGACCGAGGCCCTCGATGTGATCCAGGCCGGCTCGCTGACGCTTCTCGAACACAAGGACGGTCCGGCCGAAGACTATGTCCGCTTGCTACGACAGAAACGGCTCGTCGGCAAGCTGGTCGTGCAGAGCTTCGACTGGGAGTTTCTAAAGCAGATGCACCAACTGGAGCCTCGCCAGGTGCTCGGGGCTCTTGGTGACAAAGAACTGACCGAGGAACGACTTGCCGGCATCGCTGCCGCCGGCGTCCGGATCGTGGGCTGGAAACACACCGACCTGACCGCCCCACTGGTTTGCGACCTGCACGGTCGAGGCTACAGAGTCTGGGCCTGGACAACCAATGAGCCGGCCGACTGGCAAAGGCTTCTTGGCTTCGGCATTGACGGCATCATCACCGACCGTCCCGCCCAACTGGCAGCCTGGCTTGCTCAACAGACCGTCACCTCACACCGCTGAACCGCACCCGGCAAGGGACGATATCCGAGTTGCCGCTGTACGCTGCGGGCCCGCCGAGCATCATCTGCTTTCAGCGACATTCTGAGACTCCGATAGACTGGCCGGTTTGAAATACGTGGTCTTCTTCAGCCGGGTCTTCTCTCCTCCGAGCACGCGCCTGTCCTCTTCACTTGGGTTCTCTTCTCTCCGGGCACACGCCTGTCTTCTTCAGCCGGACCTGCCCGGGAGAACCCAGCCTTGCCGTCGCTCACCGGGGCCTGCTGCGCCTCTCCGCCCCGGCCAGTAAAGCAGCCTGCCCCAACCCTCACCCCATTCTCTGGACGGCTGATTCTCCGCTGTCAGCGGGCGGGCAAAACCGGCCAATCATGGGCGGGTTCGACGAGGCCGCCTCTTGGCTGTTGGCAACCACCGTTTCTTGCCCCAAGTGCCCTCAGCACAAGAGTCTAGGGCATTGAGGTAAGAAGCGGTCAGAGAACCGCACGGCACAGCCGAACCGGCCCGCAGGTGGCCGAATTCAACCCGCACGGCGAGATTTCTGCATTTTCACGCCGCCGCTGACAACGGGGAACGGGGTTGGGGGGATTTGAGATTTGAGGATTTGAGATTTCAGAGGGGGGAGGGGAATGCCGAAATCCGAACGACGAAAGTCGAAATCCTGATGACCAATGTCGAAACCCGAATGACCAATGAAATCCGAATGACCAATGCCCAGATACCAATGACTCATCGATGGCCCGCGTGGGCCGAGGGGCTGCGGTGTGGCGAGCCGGAATATCGACTCTGCGAGGTTGCTTGGCTGCGCAGCATTCGTGATCAATGAATGGCGACGGCGAACCCGTGCTGGCATGGATGACAGGGTCAGGCCTGCGGCAGGTCGGCGCCGTGGTTGGTCGGGGCGACTTGGCGGGGCTGTGACCTGCCCTACCTGCTTCGGGATTCATTTGGAGGCGCATGCCCACGCAAAGCCGTGGGCATGGCACCCGGCGGACCTGCCCTACCTGCTGGTGGAGGATTGCCATAGTCATGGATGCTGAATGCGGAAAGGATTCCGCAGGGGATGCGGCCCGGAAAGGAT
>DAOOIV010000131.1 GCA_035384605.1 Phycisphaerae bacterium | reverse complement strand
AATGACGACGGGAATCGTCAGCACAAAGGTCCCAGATAGGAATCTGGGACCAGCGGAATGGGAATCTGGGACCAGCAGGAATCTCGCTCGGCCCGGAATCCCTTCCGGGCCACATTCTCGCTCGCTCGGCCCGGAATCCTTTCCGGGCCACACTCTCGCTCGCTCGGCCCGGAATCCCTTCCGGGCCACACTCTCGCTCGCTCGGCCCGGAATCCTTTCCGGGCCACACTCTCGCTCGCTCGGCCCGGAATCCTTTCCGGGCCGCATGACTTCGCGGAATCCCTTCCGCATTCCCGCATGAATGACGATAGGAATCGTCAACAGAAGGTAGGGCAGGTCAGAGCCCTGCGAAGTCGCATCGACGAAGCAGGGCGTCGACCTGCCGCAAGCCTATCCCTCTCATCCGTGCCGGCATGCTTTCCACCGTCGCCATTCATTGGTCACGAGTGCTGCGTAGCGAAGCCACTTCGCAGAGTCGGCATTCGGGCTCGCCACACCGTAGCCCCGGCCAAGGCCGGTCATTGATGGGTCATTGGTATCTGGGCATTCGTCATTCGGGCTTCGGCGTTGGTCATTCGGATTTCATTGGTCATTCGGATTCCGACATTCGTCATTCCCCTCCCCCCTCTGAAATCTCAAATCCCTCAATCTCAAGCCCGCCTCTGCCCCCATCCCGGCCCAGAATAAAAAGAGCCCGGCGGGATAGTTCCCGCCGGGCTCGGGGTTTACGCGCTATGCAAGGTTCACGGAGGTGAACCTACATCAGCCACCAACGTTCGCGTCCTCAAGGGTGCCGGTGAAGCCAACAAGCGTGGCAACCTTGGCACACTCGCCAGCCGCGAAATCAGCGTCCGCATCACCCTCGACACAGAACCAAACGGTGGTGTCGGCATTGCCCTTAATGATCACGGCCACGGCGTCTCCGTTTGCCGGATTCTCAAACGGCGCACCGGCACCGAAGAGCGCGGCCACCTCGGCAGCCGTATCAATGCTGCCATCGGCATCGGTGACGACCAGGACATTCAGGTCGTCCCATGCGGTCGCGGCAGTGGACGTGTCGGCCACGGTCGCGGCGATCGCCTGGTCAAAACCGGCGTTGGTGTTCAGGTCAAGGGCATCATCGGTCGTAAAATCACTGATGGTGTCATCACCGTTCGTTGCGGCATCAGCCTCGAACTCGAACGTGTCCGCACCGGCACCGCCCGTGAGGGAATCGTCGCCGTCTCCACCGTTGATGGTGTCATCTCCGGCACCACCGTTGATGGCGTCCGCACCGGCCGCACCGGTAATCGTGTCATCACCGTCGCCGCCCGAGATGTTGTCCTCGGCCGCCGAACCGGTGAGCGCGTCATCGCCGCTGCCGCCCGTTACCGTGCCTGCCTGAGCCAGGGTCAAGCTCAGGTTGCCGGTGAAGGCGCTGGCGCTGATCGGCGTACCCTTGGTCACAGTTTCCAGCGTCAGGTCTTCGTCGCCGGTGATGGTCACAGAGGCATACGCCACACCCGCAGACGGAGCGAACGTTATACCCTTCATCGTATTGGCACCTGTCGTCGAGTCGATCGTCAGCGACTCCACGCCGGTCAGGGTGGTCAGGCCGCCAAAGGCCTTCCCGCCGTTCTCTAGGCTCAGCATCAGCGTGTCATTGGTGGCCGTACCGCCAATGCTGACGCCGAACGTGCTGGCGCCCGCATCACTCGCTTGGACAACGATCTCCGTACCGCTCGAGCAGGCAACCGTCGAGTTGCCCGCGATAGCCGTGGTCAGGACCAACTGGGTGATCGAGCCGAAATAGCTCAGATTCAAGTCACCGTTGATCCCATCGGTCAACTCGAGAGCCTCGAAGTTGTCCAGATCGGCCAAGGCCGTCGCGACACCCGTAGCAACAGCGTTGGTAAGAGCGATCGTGTCCGTGCCGTCACCACCGTCAGCGCTGTCGGTACCATCCGTGAAATCGCCCAACTCCAGCCGGTCATCACCGGCCCCAAGAGTGGCCGTCACGGTATCGGCGGCCGTGCCGGCCGTAATGTCATCATCGCCCGACCCGGTCACAATCGAGATATTGTTGCTGTCGGCGTTTGGGAAGATGATCGTGATGCCACCGGTCATCGCGCTGGCATCAAGATCATCAAACGCCGTCGAGGCGATCGCGGCGGTAATCTCCAGGTCCTGATCGCCGGTCACAACCATCTCAGCCAGATCCGCCATCGTCAGCGTGGCGACGACATTGGCGTCCGAACCCGTCGACTCGATGTTGGCCACCTCAATGTCCGGGATGGTAACAGTCCCGCCCGTCACATCCGAAATGACCACGTCGATTTCGTCGGCCGCGCCCGAGAGATCCAACGATGCTCCCCAGCCCAGCGTCACGTTCTGGTCGCTGCCGTAGATGCCGAGAGCCGGAACGGCCTTCAGGTTCGTCACGTTCAAGGCATCAATGCAGTTCACGGCGTTGACCGCGGTCGCCCCGGTGGTCTTGCTGGCGTTGAACGTCACCGCGCCGCCGCCGCCGCCATTGTTATCCGTGACGGTCATGTTCAACGTCTCGATCGACGTCAGCGTCGGGTTGACGGTCGTGCCTTCCTCGAGCTCGATGCCGGCCTCGTCCTCGCCGTCAAGTCCGTTGGCCACGTCGGAATTATTCACCGTGTTGACCCACGTGTCGGTGTAGATGTTGTAGAACAGCGAGCCGTCAAAAATGTCGTTACCGGCCGTGCCCGTCAGGTTGTCCGTGCCGTTCGTAAACGTGGTCGAGGCCCCGGCACCCGTTGGGGTGACGACAATGTCAACCGTGTCGCTGTCCGAACTCACCGAGTCCGTCGCCGTGACCCGGAAGGTGAACGTGCCGGCCGCGTCCGCCGAGAACACTGCGGTCGCCGTCTGCGAGTTCTGGTTGGAGAGTGTCACCGACCCCGCCGTGCCGCTGGCCGTCAGCAACCAACCGAAGCTGACCGCGCCCGTCTCATTCTCGACAAGGGCAACCAGGTTGACCGTCTCGCCGCCCAACGCCGTCCCGGGCGCGCTGGCCGTCACGGTAATCGCCCGCGTCACCGTCACGGTCACACTGGCACTGTCGGTCCTGCCGTTGTCGTCGGTCACCGTGCATGTAAAGGTGGTGGTCGCCGTCACGGTTGCCGTGGCGTTGGCCGTGTCGGCCCCGGTGATCGTGGCCGCCGGACTGGCCGTCCAGGCGTAAGTGTACGGCTCGGCGCCGCCGGTGACGGTTGCCGTCAGCGTGACGTCGACGCTGTTGGTGCCGGACGTCGGTGAAGCCGTGACCGAGACATCCGGGCCCCCGGTAGGTCTCGGAATGCACGTCTGGCCCATCATGGCGACAAGTCCAGCCGTTACCGCCAGAGCCGCCCAAGCCCTTAGGTTTTTCTTAAACATTCTGCATACCTCCTGCACTAGAACTAAGAACGCTACAATTCTGTTTCTTCGAAGGAACACGACTCAGACCGATGCCCGGCCTGGTTTCACCTGTCTCGCCGCCCGCCAGACGGGCTCCGCCCGCGGGTTTCCAGACCTCGGATTGTGCGACCCGGGCCCTGGAAAGCCGCGGCCGCTACCAGCGAAACAGGATGGCCACACGACCGACCAAAGGCCTTCGCCGACCATCCCCTCGAAACGATTACCAGATTGTCAAACATCGTCTCCGGCGGACCGCCCGCCGGCTTATATCAGTCCCCCAACGCGCCGCCGGTGATCTTTCCCCGCAGGTCATACTCACCGAACGCGTTGCATCGATTGTTAATCAATTTGATTTGCAACTTCTCGTTAATGCGATCTCTCGCGCCAAAGACCAGCATCAACATCTACTTACGTCACCTTCAGGCCTTCGGACGCGCCAGGTAAATCGGCACGAAAAACCCAAGCCCGATAAAGAACGCCGACGCCCAATCTTACGGACCCACCGAGGGTTGTCAATACCGCCTGTCCACTTTTTTCAGCCGCCATGTCCCCTTTGCGGAAAAGCCCGCGCCGCCATACCTGGCACCCAACAGGCCCACGCCAACCTCAGCACCGGATCGCCTCCCTGCGGAGGTACCCTCCAACGCCCCCATCCGTGCGGACGTACTGATGCCTTGTCATCGTTTATCGCCCGAATCCTCCCCAATACAACAGTGTTTTCCCCAAATTAACCCAAAAACAGCCCTCTGCCAGTACGCAGGACAAGGTTCGGCAGTGGGCTTGCGGCAGCGCCGCATGCGACAAGACTACGCCTGAACACCCAGACTCAAAAGCCCAGCGCCACGGAGCATCACCTGAAGACGGGTTGCCGTCAGATCGTCCGGGTGTCTCATCGTGGTTTGTATGCATCCCCGCTCGTCGCACGCCTACACCATGGGTCATCCAGGCTCGGCGATGCTCCGGCTATCCCGTGTACTCCGGGGACCTCGACGGCTGGCCCTCGCGAACGCGACGCCCGGGCGGAAACGTCAGCGCCCTGACTACCCGCTGCTTGACCTTCAGACGCGAGCGGAGATTGTCCAACGCATTCATGAAGTTGATGTAAGAGTCGTACGGCGAGTCGAAAGGATTGAAATACCGATGCACGTCGCCGTCAGCAAAATACTTTACGCACATGTAATAGAAATGGTCCGAACCTTGCATGATCCGCCAGTCGCGGAGAATGTTCGGATCGCCGCAAGCCTTCACGTCCCTCTCCAGCCGGTACAGCTCGTGCAGCGCATTTGACTGCATGGCGTTGCCCAGCCACGCCGACAGATCTCGCTCCGTGTCCGCCCAACTGATCATGTGCGGCACGTCATACACCCCGGAGACCGGATAGGTGTCAATCACCTCCGAGGGCGTCTTGAAGTTGTTCTCCCGGCACTTGAAGATCTCGTGGGGCAGGTGGTTGAGGAACTCGAAGATCCCCGTCTCGGCCCACTGGTGCTCGCCCAGCGTCTCATAGTCCATGAACAGGTTGACGGTGTGCCCCTGGCCGTTGACCTGATTGATCCAGCGGGCGAACTTCTCGGCGGTCAGCGGCCATTCGGACCAGTGCCGGTTGGAGAAACGGAAAGCCACGTCGTCGCTCAGCCGGTAATTCCTCAGCAGCAGGGCCGCCTTGTCGGTGTTCGGCGGACGATATACGTAATTCGGCGAGCGATAACCGAGCAGATGGTCGGCCCCTTCGCAAAGGATGCCCTTGAAGCCCAACTGCGCCACGTATGCCGCCAGATCGTTGTTGTAAATCAGCTCGGTGTTGCGGAATACCTGCGGCCTGCAACCGAAAAGCTGCTTGATCCGGTCCTGGTGCATCGCCACCTGCTCGGCGAACTCGTCCCTCGAATACAGGAAACTCAGCGTGTGGTAGTAGGTTTCGGCAAGAAACTCAACGCAACCGGTTTCCGCCAGCCGCTGGAAAACGTCGAGAACCTCGGGGGCGTATCGTTCGAACTGTTCGAGAATCACCCCGCTGAGCGAATAGGCAACCTTGAAATGGCCCTCGTAGCGCCGCACCAGGTCAAGAATCAGCCGCGTCGCCGGCAGGTAGCACTTGGCCGCCACCTTCCGGCAGACCTCCTCGTTCTTGGCATCGTTAAAGTAATGATAATCAGTGTCGAAAACACTGTAACGCCGGAGTCGGTACGGCTGATGCACCTGAAAGTAGAAACACACCGATGGCACTGGCACACCTCTGGCCGCAGACGGCCGGAACTGAACGGGACAGTGCTGCCTCTTCAAGAAACGCCCCGCGGGCAGACACCTTGTCCCGGGAACCGCAAGCCCCCGGCGCAATCGCCGCCGCTCGAAAACCGCTGCTTCATCGCCACCCCCTCCGCGCGGAGGCTGATTGTATTATAACTCACTTAAGCAAACAGGGACAGTGGACGCAACAGCTCATGCGCGACAAAAAAACTCGACCGGGCCCCAGGGACCCGGTCGAGCATCGTTTCTTTCCTTCAGACGCTCCGATGAACCGGCCGTTACCACTCCCGCCGCTTCATCACCGCCAGCATGAACAGCCCGGCCATCACCAGCGTCAGATTCGCGCCCGCCCCACAGATGGGCAAAGACCAGCGCACCGGCGAGCCCGAAGCCGAGTCATCCACACTGTCGCCGCCGCTCGGGCCGCCGCCGCTCTGACCACCGCCGTTGTTCCCCGGGTTCTCACCGTTGCCACCCGGTTCTGTGCTGCCGGGCTCCGTCGGCTCCCCGCCGGTGTCGCCACCGGGCGTTACCGGGATACCGTTGGTGCCGAGGACCGTGACGACAACTGCATCCGTGGCCGTCGATCCGATGCTGTCCGTAACCGTCAGGACGTAAGTCGTGGTTTCGGTCGGAGCAACCGTGACCGCAGGAATGTTCTTGGCGGTCAGGAACCCGCCGTCACCAGTCCCCTGAACCTGCCAGGAATACGTATACGGAGCAACGCCGCCCGTCACCGTCGGCCTCAGCGCAATCTGCTGGCCGAGCGAAATGGTCCGGTCCGCGCCGGCAAACACGCTGAACTCCGCCGCGACCTTCACCTTCACGAAGGCCACTCTGACCGCCCCTTTTGAGTCCGTCACCGTGACCCGGTACGAGGTGTCGCGAACCGGCGAGGCGATGGCCGTCTGCGTCTGGCCCGCCAGGAACGAGCCGCCCGCATAAGTCAGGATGGTCACCTTACGTTTCGAGTTCGCGGGGTCGATGTCCGTCGTCGGATCCCACTCGGCCGTGTAAGGCGGAACACCGCCGTTGGCCGAAAATTGCAGTTGGACCTGCCCGCCGGGCTCCGTGACCTTCAACTCGCCCTGAACCCCCAGGATGATCTGGAGCTGCGGAGCAGGCACGGTCCCGCCACCGCCACCGCCACCGCCGCCAGTGCCGGCATCGAGATCGATCGGACCGGCCGGGCCAAGTACCTGTTCGATGCCTGGCAACAAATCCGTACCGCCCTGGCCGTCGTTGGGGACGAAGTACACGCCCGTATCAGGATCCTGCGATACGGTGAACTCCGTTGGATCGACACATGGAATGCTGAAGATGTCACATGCATAGGAGGCCGTGTCCTCGCCCAGCCCCCCGGTCATGGTGTCATCGCCCGGACCGCCCGCGAGAATGTCGTCGCCGTCCAGGCCGAAGATCAGGTTGTTCAGGTTATTCCCAATCAGAGTATCACCCCAGCGCGAACCGATCAGGTTCTCGAACCCCGCGAGCGTATCCCAGCCGGCACTGACAGTGTTCTGCGGGTACGTCGCACTCATTTCGACATGAACCGGCCCCTGTGCATGCGAGTAGGAAACGAAATCGCCCACGCCCAGATCGGTCTGGTTGCCTCCGTTCAGGTAATCGTCCCCCTTGCCCGACTCGATCACGTCGTCGCCCGCTCTTGGAAGGGTACCCAGATCCGTCGGCAGCAGTTGCAGCGCAAGCTCGCTCGCAGCGTCGCCGGTGCCCAAGCCATCTCCGAAGATAAGGTTGTCGTACAGGATCGGGCTTGCGGCATTCCGCAGCCGGTTCCCTTCGAGATCAGGATCGCGCTGGTTCGGATCGTAAACCGAATTGCCGCTCACCAGGATATCGTTGCCGCTCCAACCGACCAGGATGTTGGGCTTCGACGGGTGACCGAACATGACATCGTCGCCGTTGGTCCCCAGGACGATCTCGAGGCGATCCAGAGGATCGCCCGCTGGCGAGTTGATGATCGTGTCCACCGACCGCGGTGTCGCCGGGATCGGCGGGATGGCACCCGAAAGCCCCCAATCTCCGCCGTCCACCGCCATGTTCGGACATATCACCGTGTTCAGGTTCGAGCAGGGAGCCAGGGGCAGCGGCGCCTGGGAAGTAGGTAGCGCCGGCAGAACCGCCAGATCAGCAGCATCCATGAGCTCCTCTTCAAACGTCGCCAGGTCCACCGGCGTATCCCGCAGGTTCACCACCACCGGCGTGACCGCCTGAGGTGAGCCCGCTGACACCGACGGGACGAAATCCGAATAGTCGAGCACATCGATGCCCAGGCCGCCCGACAGAACATCCGCGCCCGGACCGCCGCGGATGATGTCATCGCCGCCGTCGCCGTAAAGCTTGTCATTGCCGTACTCGCCGAACAGGTAGTCACGATCGCCCCCGATCGCGTCCTCAGCCTTGAGATTCAGATTCGGCGCCAGCTTGTCCCCGATGATGGCCACAATATCGGGGTCGTCGGTCCTGCCCGGATCGCAGTGCATGTCCGCATCGCCGCAAATGATATCATTGCCCACGCCGCCGAGCAGCAGATCCTCGCCGCCCCGGCCCATGATGATGTCATTGCCCAGCCGGCCGACCAGGATGTTCACATAATCACCGTAATACGTCATGTAGTAGGTGTCGACGCGGTTCGCGTAATAGTCCTTGTAGCAATTCACCCAGTTGTACTCAGAAGCGGAACCGGCCACCTCCGACAGCGTTTCGCCCGTGCCGATGATCACATCGTCGAAATCCGAGCCCAGCACATTCTCGATGCCATAGATGTAGTCGTATCCGGTGCTGGAGCCCGACCTGATCGGATCGCCGTCGTCGTAGGCCCAGCCGAGGGTGTCCCTGCGGGCTCCGCTGCCGCCCAACCAGACCACCACACCCGAATGGTACCACTGCGACGCGCTGGAGTAATCGACCGTGTCGCGGAAACTGAAGTCCTGGTAGCCGTACCCGGAAACCTTGTCGTTACCGCCGAAGATCCGGTCAACGCCCGCGTTGCCCTGAATGATGTCGCCCTCGGGCCCGCCCACCAGGTAGTCGTTGCCGGCGCCGCCGTAGATTTCGTCGTCACCCTCCTGGCCGTATATGGTATCGTCGCCTATCACCAGCGTAGCCGGAGCCGTGGGATCGATCTCCCAGATGCCGTCATCCCAGTACCGCGAGAGCGGGAAGCCGTCGACATCGAGATAGTCGTAGTCATAATCACCGTAGATGATGTCATCCCACGCAATACTCTCGCCCCAAAAGCCCGTGCCCGCGGTCTCCCTTCCGTTCTCCAGATCGCCGTAGATGGTGTCATGCCCGCCGCAACCGTAGATCACATCTACCCTCGGGCCGCCGGCGATGGTATCGTTCCCGGCTGCAAGGGTATCAGGGAAAAACGGCGGCTTGCCCAGTGGAACGTGCAGATCCCCCCAGATAAAGTCCCGGCCGGAAGTGTCCACATAGGTGCCACTACCGGGCGACTCCTCATACCTGCCGTCGCCGTAAAGCTCGTCGCCGCCGGCCCCACCGACCACGACATCGTCTCCAGGCCCCCCCCAGATTCTGTCCGCGCCGATGGCAAAGGCACTGCTGGTCGGAGGCACCATTTGAGTGTACTCGTTGGTATCAGGATCACGCAGAACCCGTTCAACAATCAGCCGGAAGCTCAAGATCTCGATGTTCTGGGGCATCGTCGGGTCGAAGGGGTTCGGCTCGCCCAGCTCGAAGTCCGGTATCCTGTTGCCGTTGGTGTCGAAGGGCGTCAGGGCGGTGGGCCCGAGGCCGAGCAACTCGTCGCCGTCGCCGAAAAGGTAATCCACGCTTGTATAGCCGTAGATATCATCGTTGCCCGACCCGCCTAACACCAGGTCTACGTCTGCCACCCAGTCGCCGTTCAGGCAGCTTGACGCTTCGTCTCCCCCATCACTCTGTGCCCCGCAGGCGTGAATCGTGTCATCGCCCGTGTTGCCCATGAGAATATCCGCCCGCCGGCCGCCCATGATGTAATCATTGCCGCCCAAGGCCAGAACAACGGTTGCCCTATCCGCGTTGCCGATGATGCGATCGGGAAGATTCGTGGTGCGAACGGCACTGAAGGCCCCAAGCGTGTCCTCGTCGCCCCAGGTATCGGTCGCCGTGCCGGCAGGCAGGTTCACATTAACGCCGCCGTCGCCGCCGTCGCGCAGGTAATCAAGCAGGTCGAATTCACCCCCTCCGCCGGAAAGCGTGTCATTTCCCGGCCCGCCCGTGATGATGTCATTGTCGCCGCCGCCGGAGACAGTGTCGTCACCGTCGCCGCCGAACACATAGTCGTATCCCCACTGGCCATTGATGTCATCATTGCCGGGGCCGCCCTCAATAAAATCATTGCCGTCCCCGCCTTTAAGCAGGTCGTCGCCCGGACCTCCGAAAATCACGTCGCAGAAAAAGTCCCCGAGCCCGGGCACGCCCAACTCGCGGTTCTTCGGTGCCAGCAGGCATTCCGCGGGCGACTCATCCCCGCCGCTGATATAGTCGTTCCCGTCACCCCCCCAGATCGTGTCGTTGCCCGGGCCGCCGTCGACCGGCATGTCGTCCCCACGGTTGCCGTCGTCATCGGCGCCCGCGTCGATCCAGTCGTTGCCCGGCCCGCCCAGGATAATGTCGCTGCCGGCGTTACCCTCGACCGGCTGCTCCAAGGTGCCATCGTCGCCGGGGCCGCAATCAATGAAATCGTCGCCCGGCCCGCCAAAAGCCACATCGTTCCCATCGCCAAGCCGGATCTGGTCATTGCCGGAAACCTGATCGTCGTTGGGATTCAGACCGTCGCCAAACACCACGTCATTACCGTCGCCCGACTCGATCATGTCGTTGCCCGCGCCGCCGCCGAGCCAATCGTTGCCGGAACCGGCCACTACGGTGTCATCACCCTCCCCGCCGTCGATGGGCTCTTCCTCTGAACCGTTGTCGCCCTCGCCGGCGTCGATGGTATCATTCCCCTCGCCCCCGAAGATGAAGTCGCCCGCATTGCCGCCGGTCAACCGGTCGTCGCCTTCAAGCCCGTAGATTCTGGTAGAAAGATCCGTATTGCCGATGATGACGTCGTTCCGCTCGCAGCCGTAAACGATCTCGAAGCTTGTCCCCACCAGCGTATCGGTCGTGGCGGCGGGGAAGCCGAAGAACGGAAAAGTCGGATCGATCGCCGTGTCGTTGGGCAGGTCGACGAAAGCGCCTTGCGCGCCTTCAACGTCACTATCGCCGATCAAACCGTAGTCGAGGGTGTCAACGCCGTCGCCGCCGTCGAGTGTGTCTGCCCCGCGGTCGCCGTGTATGAAATCGTCGCCCGGGCCGCCGAAGATAGTGTCGTCGCCGTGCCCGCCGAAAATCCTGTCATTACCGTCACCCGCATCAACGTAGATGCTGAGCCCATACATGAGCGGCGGATCCTCGTCGGTGACATCGAGCAAGCCCTCGCTTCCATCCCCGTTGATCGCGCTGATGATGTCGTTGCCGCCAAAGGTCAGGACGATGATCGCACTCACCTGGTTGGCCGGAATACCTGCGGAACCCGGGGCGGGAACCGGCGGAGGCGGACAGTGCTGGCCATTGACGGTGAGGTAGTAGGCGTCGGCAGGCGGATCGGCCGGAACACCCACTATCGGCGGATCTGCTGTCAGGTCTTCCTCGACCGCTTCGCGGAACTCGCCTTCCGTGACCTCAACAACGTCCAGAACGATAATGTTGCTTCCGTCATCGCCGGTAATGAGCACGACGCCAGTCGCCGGATCCCACTCAACGGTCACGCCCGAACCCACGTTGCACACGGACTGAGCATGAGCTGAACCGGTCAGCAAGCCCAAGAGCATCACGACGCAAACCGCCACTGGGCAGCCCAGCCACCGGGAGAATCGCAACCCACGGATTCGCTCCTCGCGCGCAGCATGACCACGACGAATCCCGCCCACCTCGCTCAATCCGCTTCTAGCCATTGGAATGAACCTTATTCTCTTGAACCGCAATCACTTATCACAGGCCCCGCACCGACTGTCCATGATCGGAACCTAAGTGCGAGACACCGCCGCCCCCCCCTGTACGCATGCAGTATGCCACCCTGGATGCAAGCCATCCTTCGTCAATCGTAACCGGGCACAAATGTCTCGCCAATGGCCCAGGTTCGGGCCGCTCACCCAACACCCGGATCTCGCCCGGTATAAACCTCCAACTCATCGCAACCAAGCAACTTAGCGCTGCCGCCGATTCAAGCGGCGTTATCGGGCCGGCTGCTCAGCCCCCGCCTGCTCCCGAAATCCGCTGCCCCCCGACCCCGCACACCGGATTCACATGGAGACCATCCCATCCAGCGCGCCGGACCCTAATCACGCAGTATACCAACACTTGCGGGAATCGCCCTGCCCCCTCCCACCGCAACCGCGAGAGACACCCTCACCCGCGTTGCGCGGCTGCGGCTCCTGGCAGGTCTCCCCCTCCTCGGCCGCAAGCCCGCAGTTACCGGTCCTCGCGAACCCTACGCGTCCGCCGACCGGGCAACCTGTCTATTACTGTTGTTCCTCGCTCGACGCCTCCGGTCAAGCCTGCTGAACACATTCCTTTGCCCGGCGACGCCGGACAGGCCTTTCACAGGTTCCCCCGAATGCGAATCGGACCTCAGCACCCGCTCCACGGCCTGCTCAGTGCCGGCCCCGGCCAGGTAGTAGTCAAAAAAAGCGACTGTTCTCGCCGCATACTGGTCGGGACGCAAAACGGCCGACTGGTTGTGTTTGGCACCCGGTACGATCCACAGGAATTTCGGACCGGGAGCCGACTCGTATAGCAACTGGGACTGTTCCACCGGAATGTAGCTGTCCCGCTCGCCGTGAATGAACAGAATAGGCCGCGGGCCTTCCATGCGGGCCAGCGCTTTTCGGACGGAGGGAAAGGTACAGTTGAGCCGCTTGCGGCACTCGCAAAACAGCAGCCAACGCAGGAAACGCCAGAACTGCGGCGGATGGTTCTCGTAGACAAAGCGAACCTTGGCAAAGATATAGGCCCAGCGCTTCATCAGATGTTCCAGCGTCGTGTCGGAGCTGAACGCCCCGTCGGCGATGATCGCCTTCACGGTCTTGTTGTTCTGGGCGGCCAGAATCGCGGCCCCCGCCCCGCGCGAAATCCCGAACAGACCCACCTCCAACGGAAACCCTCGGCTCTCCAGCCAGTCCTCCACGTAGGCAATGGCCCCCAGCATGTCGTTCAGCTCGTGATTCGTCGGCCACTGCCGCGGCTGATAACCCGGCTGAAGACTCGACTCCCCGTGACCCCGAAAGTCGAAACTGAACACGTTGTAACCCGCCTTCAGCAGCGGACGACAGTACCGCGCGCAACTGTACATGTCGCTCGAAAACTCATGAGCGAAAATCACCATGCCCTTGGGATGCCCCCCGTGATCGCCGAACAGGAACATCCCGCACAGGTGAATGTTGTCAAACGCCCGGAAGACCACCCGCTCGCCGTCGATCCGCTCAAAATCACACGGCCCCATCGCCAGCGGAGGCGGGGTATCCCGGATGATGTTGAACATGATCTTGATGTACTTTCGAAGAATCAGCCAGGAGATCAGCAGCAGGCAGGCCAGGGTCGACACAATCGAGGCAAGGGCCCAGTTGCGCGCCAGGTACTCCCACCATGCGCCGGCCAACACCCCGGACTCCGCTAACAGGCTGGACCACATCCTCAGCTTCGCAGCTTAGCTGCCACCCCGCCGCCACGCCGGCGGTATGGTAAGCTTACCTGATCGCGACGAGCAAGCCCGTCACACGAACCGCGCGCCCGCCGACTACCGAACACCCTCGACACCAAAAAGAAAACACCGGGAGTCCGAAGACTACCCGGTGCTTTCCGGAGGGGAAAAGCACTATGAACTACGCCCGAAGGCGTTCATTCTCAACGACTGATAACTGCGGAGATTGCGGCCTCAGCTCGACCGCTCTGAGAAGGCTCACAGGCTCCTGCCCTTGGAGCCACTCTCTCTCCGATGGCTATACTCTCCCGCCAACCCTAAAGATTAACGCAACTTACCGACACTGACAAGTGCAAAAACCAAAAATCTCAGCCAATACCACGATGAGAAGTGACGAATTACCGACACAGGCGGAAGTGGCCATCTCACAAGATCTTAGAACGTCCGCCGCCAACGATCAGCACTTCGGCAACCAGAACAGGCAGAATCAACGTGCGATTTTTCTCTCGAGCTTTCCGCCAGACCATGTCGCCCACGGATCGGGCCACAAGTGGGGCCGACGCCCTCGTCGGCCCTTTCCACCAGACCATGTCGCGCTCGGATCGGGCGACAACTGGGGCCGACGCCCTCGTCGGCCCTTTCGCCAGACCATG
>DAOOIV010000130.1 GCA_035384605.1 Phycisphaerae bacterium | reverse complement strand
TTTTTTACGAACAAAGCGAGAAAACCTCGCCGGAGTATGCTTGATCAGGGGCTAGGGTCCTCCTCAGCGGCCAACCGGGCGATTCCAGCGGCCGGATCGCAGTCTCCTGCTGGGACCTGAATGCCAACGGCAACGCTGATCCACAAGAGGACAGAAATCAAGACGGGGTTGTTGACGTGCTGGATTGCCAGGGACCTCCAGGGGAGGCCGGTCAGCCGATTCCCGGCACCAACGGCCTGGCGTGCTGGGACCTCAATGCTGACGGTGTCCAGGACCCCGATGAAGACGTGAACGGCGACGGGCTGTGGACCGCGCTCGACTGCCGCGGGCCGGCCGGGCCCCCGGGCTCATCAGGCGGATCAGGCCCTCCTGGATCGCCCGGATCGCCGGGACAGCCAGGACCGCAATTGTTCGATCTCTTCGTCAATGACTTCATCATTCCCGATTACTACTACGACTACGAAGGCCCTTACTCCCTCAACTTCGAGAACGGCTACGGCTACCTGTACGCCATTCCGACGGGACTACCCGTCCTCGAAGACGTCGACGACGTCACCGCATTTGCCGTGCCCGTACCGGAATACTATAACGCCGGTTATCCGGTCACACTAAGACTCTTCCTCACGGCCTATTTCCGCGACTGTGCGGTCCTCCAGCTCAACGCGATCAGGGGAATCCCGGGCGTGGGGATCGTGCCGTACGGTCAGACCCGATGGATCAAACTCGATCCGCCGCAGTACGCACCGGTCTTCACCACGGCGGAAAACGGCTACGGCTTGGGATACTACCTGGTGGTTGATCTGCCGGTTCAGGCCGGCGCTCCCGACGGGCTCGCCCTCCCTGACGACCTGGAAAAACGCCAGATGCTGGCGTTTGAAATACGACCCTATGAACTGGACGGGTCCATACTCTTGGGTGGCGTCGAGTTCTTTGAATCGTTGCCGGGACAGGCCGGATCGGTGATCGGTGCAAGCATCTATTACGAAGAGAACTTCGAAAGCTGGCCCGAATCGATCTGCCGATTGTGCGAGATTCAAACCGAAGACCCCGACGTGATCCGCGATCAGTACGGCTGCCCTTGGCTCTGCGAAGAAGACAATGACTGTCCGGGCGAAGGAGACGTCTATTGCACCGCCCTCTCCGATCACCCGGACGTCGACGCGTGCCACGAAATGAGTTCATCCCGGCCCTCATGACGGCCTGGATGGCGCTTTCCGATCACCTGAACGTCACGCGCGCCACGAGAATTGTGGTCTGATTTGCCCTGACGGAGTGCAGTATTCATGCAGCGGGCTCGGGAACGACCACTCCCGAGCCCGTGCGTCACTGCCGCCTCCCGGCCGTATATGTCGGCCTCAGCCGGCCAGGGTACGAAGCGCACATGCCAAGCCTACGGCTTCGCCTTTCTTCTTCACGGCAAGCACGGGAATGTCGCTCTGACGAATCATCTTATCGGCAACCGCTCCCAGGAGCAGACCGGCGATGCCGCGACGACCCTGGGCCCCGATCACCAACAGGTCGGCATGCTCCCCGGCAACCTGATCCAGCATGATCGCTACCGGCTTGCGGTAGAAATCGGGCACGCACTTGATCCTGACGTTGGCTCCGCTCGAATTGACGTTGTCACGCAGTTCTTCACACTCGTGCCGAGCCCAATCACCGAGCAACGCCGCGTGCTCGTCGAGCGACGTCCCGACATTCAGATAGCCGCTGCGGACTGGGTAAACGTTCAGACAAAGCACCTCGGCCCCCGTCGCCGCACCCATGTCGCACGCCGTTGCGAAAGCGTGGGCCGAGCACTCTGATTTTCTGGCAGGAACAAGTATACGCTTCCAATCGGCTTCGGACCCGTCCGAGACCACCAGAACCGAACAGCGGGCCTTCGTCGCCACCCGGCTGGGAAGGGAACTGCCCGAGTGCTCGCCGCCGCGACGACCAAGAATGATCAGATCCACGTCCCGATTGCGGGCGCTGCGAAGAATCTCGATAAGGGGAACCCCGCCTGCCACCGAACATTGCACCTTCTCGCGCCCGTGCCCCCGGAAGATCTCCGCCGCAGCATCGCGCAAAATGCTCGTGGTGATCCCTCTCCTTGCGATGGCTACGCCGTTGACAACCGCCTTCGGTCGGGTAGCCGCGGGCGACTGCACGTGCAGCAGGTGAACCTCACGAGCTTGGACGGCACGCGAGACGGCCGACGCATACCCTAACAGCCCGCGGGCTTTCTCAAGTGTCTCGATACAGACAAGAATCCGCTGGAACCGCTCCATGGCCAACCTTCCTTCTCGAACGGCCCCGCCCTCCCTTCGAGGCGGCACAACGCTCTAGAATCGCTACGTGCCCCGTCGCGCAACCTCTCATGGACAGACGCAGCGCCGCAGCCCGGTCATGCCGGAAATCCAGACCAGCTACCTTGAACGCCAAAGCACGGACGCGGACGCTGCCATCTCCAGAGCTTGGCGCTACTAAAATCGATGGAAAAAGAAGACTGGTTTAGCTTCAGATGGGTAAAGCGCCGGCGGATCCCCCTTCGACGATTATCCGTCTGCGGCCTCCACGCCCGTCACTCGTTTGATGGCCTGGTTCGCGATTGCCCCAACGACGCCGACGGCCAGAAGAGCCCCGGCCACCCAGACGATGTAAAGCCACTTTTCCGATGGCATGGCAAAATCGGTAGTCTGGGCGCGCGCTCCCAAGTAGACGGCCAGCAACGTTCGGGGAGCAATCCCGACAACCGTTCCCACCGCGTAGATCCAAGGCGGCACACGGCATGAAGCCATGACCAGATTGGTGATGGCAAAAGGCGAGTTGTGCGGTATGCGCAACAGGGTAACCGTAAGCAGTGCCCTGCCAGGCCCCGACCGGACCAGGGCATCGTAAACCGCCCGCCATTTCGGTTGCTCATCAATCAGTCTGACAAATCGATCGCCGGCCCCACGGCGCGCAACCGCATAGCCGATCAGCGAGGCCCCCGCGATACCGGCCATGGCCGCGACCGAGCCCGTGGCCATGCCGAATGCCCACCCGGCCAGCACCGACTGAGCGTACGTCGGCAGCAAAGCCAGCCCCGCCAATACCGCAAAAGCAGTTATGAACACGCCCACACCCAGGGTCCCATGATCGCGTAACCAAGCACCCATCGGGCCCATCGTCCCCAATACCGCGAAGCCCCCGATGGCCGGAAGGCTGGCCGCAATGATGGCCATCGGACCCATGGGGCCCAGACGCCGGAAACCACGCTTGAGGTCTTCAAAGGTATACGGCCGGTCGCTCGGTCGGCCCTCGTGCGCGACCGGCTCTGACCCCGTCTGCCGAGGACCGTTCGGTATGGAAGGCTGATCGTCCATCCCGTGAGGTTAGACGCAACGAGCGGTGGCGTCAATCGGCTCTGGCATTGGGCGCGGGCAACACGTCTGCCGACTTTTCTCGCTCTCGGAGTCACGCTGTCGCCGCCGGATGGCCGATCTCAAGAGCATATCGCATGTTCATCGCGGCGTGAGCCTCGGTCTGCGGTACACAAACGAAAGGACGTGCCGGCGTGCCTATCATTGCAAGTCTCCCGCAACAACTGAGCAATTGGCTCAGATTGGTCGAGAACTTCTTGTCGGCTGCGGTCGATTGGGTCTGGGGACCGTGGCTGCTGATCCTGTTGCTGGGAACCCACTTGTTTCTGACCATACGGTTGCGATTCATCCAAAGGTATGTCTTCAAGGCAATCCGGCTGTCTCTTGCCCGCAAGCGCGAAGGCAGTGGCGATATCAGCCACTTTGGGGCACTGATGACCGCCTTGGCCGCAACCGTCGGAACGGGAAACATCGTGGGCGTGGCTACGGCGGTGTCGCTGGGCGGTCCGGGGGCCGTCTTTTGGATGTGGTTGACAGGGGTATTCGGGATCGCAACCAAATACGCGGAAGGTGTCCTGGCAGTTAAGTACCGTATCACAACGATCGACGGGCAAATGGCCGGGGGACCGATGTACGCTCTGGAACGGGGGCTGAAGCAGCGGTGGCTCGGCGTTGCGTTCGCGTTTTTCACCGCGGTTGCAGCTTTCGGCATCGGCAACATGGTCCAGGCCAATTCCATTTCCGAAATGCTCGCCGAGCCTATGCATTTGCCGGCCTTGCTGGGGGGAACCGAAGTCTGGATGCCGAAGTGGGCCACCGGTATCGTCATGACTGTGCTGACAGGCGTGGTCATCCTCGGAGGGATTCGATCGATTGCCCACGTGTGCGGGCTCCTTGTTCCGATCATGGCCGTCTGCTACGTGGCCGGTTGCCTGGGAATCTTGATCATCCGGTACGAGGCCGTTCCGGGGGCGTTGGTGCTGATCGTGAAATCCGCATTCTCCCCCCAGGCTGCGGCAGGAGGCGCTGTCGGCGTTGGCATCCTGCAAACAATGCGTTATGGTGTGGCCCGCGGGCTTTTTTCGAACGAATCCGGATTGGGTAGCGCTCCCATCGTCGCCGCCGCCGCCCAAACGAAGAACCCGGTGCGACAGGCACTGGTCTCCTCCACCGGCACCTTCTGGGACACGGTGGTGATCTGTCTTCTGACCGGCTTGGTCATCGTCAGTTCCGGACGTTGGCACCAAGGCGTCGAGGGCCCGGCCCTCACCAAAACCGCCTTTCACGCCCTCGGACGCATTGGACCGCTGATTCTGTCGGTGGGCTTGCTGACGTTCGTGTTTTCCACCATTCTGGGCTGGTCATACTATGGTGAAAAGGCATGCGAGTACCTGCTCGGTACCAAAGCGGTACTCCCCTACCGCATCTTCTGGGTCATTGCGATCATGATCGGGTCAGTGGTCAAGCTGCAATCAGTCTGGAACTTTGCCGACATCGCCAATGGTCTGATGGCCGTTCCCAACCTGATCGCGCTGCTGTTTCTGAGCGGCGTCGTCATCGCGGAGACGCGCAAGTATCTCTGGGAGGACCGCCTCGACGAGCATGCCGAGGCAGTCGCCCCCGCGGGCGTCCCCGTGACGACTGTACCATCCGCCGAGAACGACGGCACCCGGTAATGAACTGGTCGCTCGGCAGGCCGCGCCAGGACGTCAATAGCGGGCCTCCACCC
This sequence comes from Phycisphaerae bacterium, assembly GCA_035384605.1. Lineage (NCBI taxonomy): Bacteria > Pseudomonadati > Planctomycetota > Phycisphaerae > Phycisphaerae bacterium. The sequence goes on along the minus strand of DAOOIV010000130.1, from coordinate 9,024 downwards.
GGATCGCCTTGTCCGCAGGAACAACTCGCACCGTCTCCTTGTTCGGATCGAAGTCGACATGCGAACGGCCGTCGACGCTGACCGATTTGATCGCCTTACGTTCCGGATGCCGAAGGCGAAGAACGATAGCCTTCGGCCTTGTCCGGGCCGGCGGATCGATCACGGCGTCAATGTGCCCGCTGCCGACCGACGAGACGATCTCATAGCTGACCGGCCCGAAGAATGTCGGGGCATTCTTCACGCTGATCGTCATCCCATCCTTTAACCAGTTGTCGGTCACGAAGGGCGCCAGCCAGAGTTCGTCGCCCCGCTCGGTCAGCAGCATCGTCCGCGACTGGTGCAGAAAGTAGCCCGTCTCATGTGTCTTGTTGTAGCAGAAATTTGAGAAGTGCTCGAAGATCGAGAGGCACGTCCCGTCGATCAGCGAGGCCAGCGTGTTGAAGTAGCTGCGAATAAACGGCTTCACGTCGTCGCGCATCGCGCAGATTTCCGCGTTCCGGGCGTAGTACGGCTGCACCTTGGCGAAACCGCCCATGTCAAACCAGTTGGCGCGGTTGCGATCGGCCGGATAACCACCCCAGCCGTCCGAAAGGAATTGCACGTCCTCCATGTGGTCCATGATCCAGTCGACATCCGGCGCATCCGGCGGCATCGTCCCCAGCGGGACCATGTGATGCGGCCCCAGGTCCACGTCATAGGCCCAACTGCGATTGCCGTCCTGCCCCGGGTAGTAGTCGGCCATCGGGCCCGGCGTGTACGCCGACGCGGGGTAATACGGCACCCAGGTGCCGTCGGCCAGCGGAACCACCGGTGCGAGGGCCTGAGCCTGCCTGAATGATCGCAGGATCTCATCACCCAGATCCCTGGCCGCGTCCATTATCTTGTCCGCATCCGGATGCCCCACGGCCTTGAGCGCACGGCCGGTCGCCTCCAGACCCGCCCGGAAGTAACTGTTGGCATAGAAATAGTACGCGTACGCGTTCCAGTCGGCCTGGACGCCCGGCGGCATCAGGCCGTACTCCGGCATCTTCTGCCCGTCGGGCTTGAGCCTGCGAGTCTTGGCGAGTTGGGCCATCACCCAGCGGCACAACCCCGCCGGCGTTTCAGCCACCGACTTGAACCAATCGTCGTCCCTGGCAAGTCTCACGTATTCGCCCAGAGCCCACAGATGCCAGCCGTTGCCCATGAGCGTGTAGCCCATGGTCATGTAACCTTCGGGTTTGTAGTGACTGAAGAAGTACTCAAAAGACCGTTGGGCGAAATCGAAATGTCCCCAGTATTGCATACCGCGAATGACCGAGTTGCCCTCGCTGTCGATGGCCACCCAATACCGGTCCGAGGCAATCCACGGAACGACCTGCCTGCCCTGCTGCTCGTTGCGCGCCGCCAAGAGGATATGAACCTGGTTGGCCCGAATGACATCGGCGATCCATTGGTCCGGCAACTCGATCTGCGCGCCTTGGGCCATGATCGCTTCCCAGTAAGCTTTGAAACGACCGAACAACTCGGAACCACCGGACAATTCCCCCTGCTGATCCGGCGTCATCTTCCACGCGGGCAGATACAGATGGCAGCGGGCGATGCCGCCGACCGGCAGTTGCCCGGATATGGAAAGACGACCTTTCTCACAACGAACCTTGCCCCCAGCGAACTCGCTGCTATCGAACACCCCCACGAGCTTGCCGCCGGCGGAGATGACCGTGCGATGTGCGACCGTCTCGCAAGCGGGCGGCCAGGTGTCGGCTGCGCCCATGGACAAGACAAAGGATGCCCCAACGTCCGCGGGTTCCGCATCACCGTTCTTCATGGACAGTTCGACCACACAGAGTGGTTCTTCGTTCAGCCACAGCGGCGCGCTCGGGAGGTTCTCCTTGGCAAACGGCACAACGTACATCCGTTGCCGATACTCGACGCCACCCGCTTTCCCAGTGATCACCGGAGCGGGCAACCATCCGCCTTCCAGATGACGCGTAAGCTTGGGCGTTTCGGAAAACAACTCCGTGATATAAACCGGCTGCCCCCCCCGCCCTTTGCTGATCAGCCGGGCCTCGCACCAGTTGGCCGTGTCGAAACCCAGACCGTCGCCGGCATCGGTCAGCTTCAACGTCAACGTACGAGCGCCGGCCAACGGCACACTGACCGGCTTGGGGTCGTCCTTCTCGCGCATGACCCCGCTGTCGAACTTCTTCTCGCCGTCCACCAATACCTGGAACACCACACTGCCGGGTGTACCGCCGCCCATCCATTGCACGCCAACCTCGGCCTCCAAGCGGTCATAGCCTTCGCTCACATCAATGACGATTTCACCCGGAGCATGATGCCCCAAGCCTTTCTCGTAGCTCTTTTCCCTGATGCGCAGAGGCATCGCACTGCCCGGGTCAACGTGGGCGGCCTTGTTGAGGCCGAGAATGCCCCAGCCCTGAGACTGGCCCAGAACGCGCGGATTGCCGAACGTCGGCGCGAGAACATAGTCGGCTTTAGCGCCCTTTTCGTCCCTGTCGAAATGCTCAAAATAGCTTATCGTCCCGTTGGCTTCGGTGACAAACTTGGCGTTGTCGCAGGCCAGCGAAATCATCATCCGCCCGGCATCCAGGCGCGGATCATAGTGAGTGATCTTCATCGCCCGCTCGCGGGTCTGGTCGGGCATCTCTCGGACCCGCTGCAAAACGCTTTTCTTGTCCGCGATGTCCCGCTTGTATTCTTCCAGGCTCTTTGCCGGTGGGTTCTTGCTGACAAAAAGGCCCACGTGCGGCAGGTAGACGGGCCCTCGCTCCAGAACATCGTCGATGGCCACCGCAAAGGCCCCGTCGGGCAGGCGAAACCGGATCATCGTCCGATCGGCGCGCACCTGGCGAATGGCCTCCGAAGAAACATGGTTGACGGCGGGCAGTATCAGAGACGAACCCATGTCCCACGACGTTGCCTTGCTTGGTTGTTCCCCAACGATGTAACCGTTGTAGAGCTCCAGTTCGGCCTTCTGACCGGGCTTGGCAGGATCGCTCTGCACAAAGATCTGTGAAGTGGTCATGGTCGAGGCAGTCCTTGCGTTCAGGCTCTTGACCACGACGGGCTTACCACCGGTGGGAACGATCCAACGGACCTTCCAGTGAAGGCCTCCGGGCTTGGCCGGGGTGAAGGTCCAGGAACTGCCCTCGGCCTTCAGGTCGCCGTCCACTGCAATCCACTTGCCCTGCCAAACCGTCTCGCCCTGCCAGAATTGGATCCTGCCCGGGCCAGGAGGCGACTCCTTGAACTCGACGCAGAGCATCGTGAGAGGTCGGGCCTCGAGCCACTGGAGACCGATGCACGCCTCGCCGTTGGCCGCCGGCGGAACGCTGTAGTTGCCCTGGAAATCGGGCACGAGATCCGTCTCCAGGGATAGGTCCTCGGCCGCGATCTCCTGCAGCCGAGCGGCCCGTACGCCGACATCCCGCTGGGGGTCCCAGGTGCAGACGCGGGCAAACGCGGCAGCATCGAGGAACTGGCCGGGGCCGACCGTGGCGTGAGCCGATCGGCAGGCACACAGAATTGAGAGAAACACCAAAACCACGATCAGACAACTGCGGCCAAGGTCATCAATGCGCATGGTTTGCCTCCGGGAAACGGAAAGACGATTGCTGACAAGGTAGATAAGGCAGGATACCGGCCGTGTCCAGTCGACGCTGATCCTGCAACCAACATCTAAGGCGGACCGCCTTTTTGCGGGCCGCAACCCAAACGTTCTGCGATCCAGAAACATGCGCGCAAGCGGCACAGATGTCTCGCCGTAAGGTTCTGAGAGTCTTATGGCCGGACATGTGTGCGGCTTGCGCACATATTTCTGGGTCACCGTGCGTTTTTGTCTGCGATCCGGGAAGGCAGTCCGTCTTGCGCGTCTTCAAAGAGACCTGCCGCGAAAAACCGTCTGCATCATGGAAAACCACCCGGCGGGCCGCAGCCACGCGACCCGCCGGGTGTACATATGTCCATTACTGAATTCTCAACGTGTCCCATTGAACCGTCGGACCCGCACCGCTTGACGAGCCCAGCTTGAACCCCACGCTGATCTGCGTGTTGCTCCCGCTGTTGAACGTCTTGCTATATTGAACCCACGTGTCGCCGTTGCCGTTCGTCCCGTCGCTGGCAAACTTCTGGATCATTGTCCAACTACCCGAGTCCGCGTCGAAATTCTGTGCCGTGTGACTGCCCGACTTGTAGGCGCACTCCGCCCAGTATGAAGACCCGCTCGGACACTTGATCCACACCGAAATGGTGTAGGAGCTGTTGGCCGTAATGTCATATACCTTCACCTTCGACGACGAGCCCGGGCTTGGCCGCGACGCCTGCAGGGCGCTGCCGCTCTGCCCGCCTCCGACGATTGACCAGTTGGCCGCGCTGCCCCACCCCGCATCGTAGCTGCTCGACCAGCTGGGCATGCTGGTGAAATCCTCCGCCACCGTCAGCTTCGCGGGATTGACCGTCAACGTCACCGCGATCGTCTGCGGACTGTTGCTCGCGTTCGGATCGCTCACCGTGATGGTGCCATAGTACGTCCCGGCCGACAAACCACTGGTCGAGTACGTCACCGTGATGGTGTCCTGCTCACCCGTACTTGTCCCGCTGGCCGGCGAGCAGGACAACCACGAGACATTGTCGCTGATCGAGTAGTTCAGCACGCCGGTGCCGCTGTTAGCAACGGTGAACGTCTGACCGGCGGCGTTGCCACCCTGGGTGCACGAGGGGGCCAACGACGTCGGCGAGAGGGCGATCATCGGAACGGAAGCCAATTGCGTCACCCGCAGTGTATCCCACTGAATGGTCGGGCCGGTACCGATCGAGGAACCCGACTTGTAACCCACGCTCAACTGCGTGTTGCTGCCGCTGGCAAAAGTCTTCGTGTACTGGACCCAGGTGTTGCCGTTGCCGTTGGCTCCGTCGCTGGCGAATTTCTGGATCAACGTCCACGTCCCCGAATTGCCGTCAAAGTCCTGGGCCGAGTAGTTGCCGAGCTTGAAAGCGCACTCCGCCCAGTACGACGAGCCGCTTGGGCACTTAATGTAAACCGAGATCTGGTAGTTCGCGCCGGCTGAAATGCTGTGCACCTTCACCTTGCTCGACGAACCCGGCGAGGGCCGCGACGCCTGGAGACAGTTGCCCGCCTGGCCGCCACCTACGATCGACCATGAGGCCGCGGAGCCCCATGAAGCGTCGTAGCTCGATGACCACGACGGCATCGAGTTGAAATCCTCGGCGACGACGGCATCAGTGGGCGTTGCACTAACCTGGCTGGAATTCGCGCTCTCGCCGGCCGCGTTAACCGCCGAGACCACGTAGTAGTAGACGGTTCCATTGGTCAAACCCGTGTTGGTATAGCTGTTCGTCGTCGGGCTGGCGATCGTCGTATATGGACCCCCGCTGGCTGTCGATCGCTTGACGTTATAACTCGTCGCCCCGGCACTGACGTTCCACGCCAGCGCAATCTGACCGTTTCCGGGCGTTGCGGTCAATCCGGTCGGGACCGGCGGCACCGGAACCTGCGGCGTGGCACTTGCCTCGGCGGAGTTCGGGCTTTCACCCTCGCTGTTAGCCGCCGAAACGACGTAGTAATAGGTCGTCCCGTTGGTCAGGCCGGTGTTCGTGTAGCTGGTGGTGGTGATGTCGTTGGCGATCACCGTGTATGGACCGCCGCTGACGGTCGATCGCTTCACGTCATAGCTCGTCGCGCCAGCCGAGGCGTTCCAGCTCAAGGCCACCTGGCCGTTGCCCGGCGTTGCCGTGAGTCCCGTTGGGGCATCGGGCGGACCATAGGGAATGCTGTTAAGGTGTGACACCAGCCAGGGCGAGATCGGATCGGTGTTGAATGACTCCCAGCCGGCCGAGCCCGTCTGGAACAGCGTGCATCCAAGTACGTATGCATCTTCACGCATGCGGGCATCGAACCAGGCAAGCCAGTTCTGGTACTTGGCCGCGTCACCGCCCCCCATCCACCCGGCCCCCGCCGGACCAGTCTGCCCGTCAACACCACCCTCGGTCAAGATGATCGGCAGGTCAATCAGATCAGGGTAATTTGTGGCAAAGTAGTCGTAGTACTGCCTGTAGCGCAACGAATACCAGATCTCGACATTGAGATCCGTTGTGTATGGGATCGTGTACGAGTGATAGCTCCAGGCACCGCCGTACTGCTTGCACTGCCTCAGCGCCGGAACAATGGCGTCCAACTGGGCTTGGACTTCGCTCGGCGAACCGGACGGATTGCCTACCGGAATACTGAACGGGCATGGCCGGAATCCGGCGTTGGCGATCAGCGGCGTCAAGGTCAGCCAGAAGCTGTTGAGCCACTGGGCGTTCTGGACGGTGCCCCAGCAGGGCGTGCTGTCGCACTCGTTGGGCCCCTCGACATAGTCGATCAGGGCCTTGTCCGCAGGAGAAAGCGCATTGAGCGGCGGAGCCAGAACGTTGGTCCAGAAATGCTGCGCGGCCCAGGCCGGATCCTGACCGATGTTGTAGCCGACGGTGGTGTATATCCGGCACACGGAAATGGCATCCGGGGCCAAGGTCTTCAAATCCCGAACGGCCGTCATCATTGTTCCGTCGCAGCCGAGGATTTTGATGACCTGAGGTCGGGCGTTGATGAAGTCATGACATGGGTCCGTGTAGCTCATGATCAGGTGCGGGCCGAGCTTGCTTCCGCTCGGCTGGGCAGCCGTCGCAATATTGCTGATCAGGCCTGCCGCCAGCAGGCACAACAGGCTTCGATGGGTGGGCACGTACATGGGAACCTCCAATTGACCAAAACACAAATGAAATGTGAACCACGCGGCCATGGAGCCCTTGCAAGGCATAACCACGCCGCACCGGCATTCGCGAGTTGAACGAGACTGGTCATCGCGGCCTTCCTCCCTGCCGGCCTCGGAGCGGGCCGGCAACTCGCTCGCCCGGCCCGCCCCCTCCGCTCTTCTCTCGCCTGCCGCGCTACTGAACCCGCAGCGTGTCCCAGTAGACGGTCGGACCGCCGCCCCCCCAAGAACCGAGCTTGTAGCCCACGCTGATCTGGGTGTTGCTGCCGCTGTTGAACGTCGCCGAGTACTGCACCCACGTGTTGCCGTTTCCGTTGGGTCCGCCGTCGGCGAACTTCTGGATCATCGTCCACGAACCGCCGCTCTCGTCGAAGTTCTGGGCTGACCAGTTGCCCAGCCGGTAGGCACACTCCATCCAGTAGCTTCCGCCGTGGCTCGGACACTTCATGTAGATCGAGACGGTGTAGTTCTTACCGGCCGTGATGTTGTACACCTTCACCTTGGCCGACGAGCCCTGTGAACTGCGGCTGGCACGCAGGCAATTGCCCGACTCCCCCCCGCTGACAATCGACCACGTCGCCGCGCTGCCCCAGGCGGCGTCCCAACTGCTCGACCAGCTTGGCATCGAGCTGAAGTCCTCAGCCACGGTCAGCTTCACCTCGTTCACCGTCAGCGAGACCGCGATCGTCTGCGGGTTGTTGCTCGCTTCAGGATCGCTCACCGTGATTGTGGCGTAGTAGGTGCCCGGCGTCAGCGAGGCCGTCGAGTAGTTCACCGTGATGGTGTCGGCCTCGCCGGTGCTGGTGCCGCTGGTCGGCGTGCAGCTCAGCCAGGTCACGTTGTCGCTAATCGTGTATTCGAGCATGCTGCCCCCGGTGTTCTGCACAGTAAATGAACCGGCCGGCGGGCTGCTGCCCTCATTGGTCACCGGGCTGAGCGATGTCGGGTTGAGCGTAATCACCGGCCGCTGAACCACTGTCAGCGAGACCGCGATCGTCTGCGGGTTGTTGCTCGCTTCAGGATCGCTCGCCGTGATTGTGGCATAGTAGGTCCCCGGCGTCAGCGAGGCCGTCGAGTAGTTCACCGTGATGGTGTCGGCCTCGCCGGTGCTGGTACCGCTGGTCGGTGTGCAGCTCAGCCAGCTGGCATTATCGGTGATCGTGTACTCAAGCGTCCCTTCGCCGGTGTTCTGGATGGTCACCGAATCGGCAGCGGGGCTCGAACCTTGCCACGTCGAGGGAGTCAACGATGTCGGATTCAGAGTGATCTCCGGCACTTCGACACCTGGCGGCGTGATCCGCAGCATGTCCCAAGCGACGTTTGGACCGGCGCCGCCGTAGGAGCCGAGCTTGTACGCAACGGTTATCTGCGTGACGCTTCCGCTGTTAAAGGTCTTGGTGTACTGAGTCCAAACGTTTCCGTTGCCGTTGTCACTGTCGTTGGAGAACTTCTTGATAACGGTCCAGCCTGCCGGCGAACTATCGAAATCCTCTGCTGTGCTGTAGCCCAGCTTGTAGGCACACTCGGCCCAGTAGGTACCGCTGTAGCTTGGGCACCGCGAGTAGATCGTGAGCGTATAATCGGTGTTTGCGGCGACTGCGTAGATTCTGGCCTTGACCGACGAACCGCCGGAGCTGCGGCCGACCTGCAAAGCGTTCCCCGCCTGACCACCGCTGACGATCGACCACGTGGCCGCACTGCCCCAGGCGGCGTCGTAGCTGCTCGACCAAACCGGCATGGTTTCAAAATCCTCCTCGACCGGCTCGGGCGGTGCGGGCTCGTCCGCCCATTCAACCACTTGCATGTGCAGATCGACGCCGGTCTGCGGGCTGCCGTTCTTGAAGGCATAACCGTCCGGGTACGCATTGACCGACTTGGTCATTTTGTAAGGGTTGAACCCGTAGGACTGATAGACTTCGAGATAGTAAACGACGCCAGGGGTCAGCGCGACCTCGCTCGGGCTCCAGCTCGCGGCAACATGGCCCGACGTACTGGCCTGGAAGGCGCCGCGTCCCGTCTTGGCAGGTCCGACCTGCGGGCCGTTCACCGAACCGGACCGGACGCGGAACGTGAATTCCTTGTCCCACGTATTACCACCGGCAAAGAATAGGGTGGCTCCGGCGAGACCATGACCCATCGCCTTGATCTGCTGGGTCCACACGTTGTCCCAGCCGGCCAGGCTGCCGGCGTCGGTCAGGGCCAGCCCGGCCAGGCCCAACGCGATGCGCAGGGGCGCACCCAGCCAGCC
>DAOOIV010000129.1 GCA_035384605.1 Phycisphaerae bacterium | reverse complement strand
TAGAGGAACCAGTATCGCTTCGGCCCGCCGGGCGCCTGCGGTTCTTCGCAGGCCAACAGGCCGCCGATGCCGCCCGCGCCGTGGATCGTCCCGCTGAGGTCGAGGCCCCAAGTGTATTTGCGGGTGGTCGCGTTCGAGTTGAGTCCGTCCAAGACCATCACTACGTTCCAGCCGTCGTACACGAAATGCCACTGCTCGTCCGGGTCGTTCTCCTGCGGCCAGCCATCGTCGTAAATGAACACCTCTTTCCGGACCCGCCGGCCCATGTAATCATACACGAACTTGACCTTCTTGTCGCCGTCGTCTGGGCTGATCGGGACGACCTCGATCAGGCGGTTCTCGGCGTCCCACTTGTATTCACGCAGGCCGTCCGTACCCGGACAGGTCGGCGAGGTCTTGCCGTCACGAAGCAGGTTGCCGTCCTCGTCGTAACAGAAGTACTCCTGCGGGTCCGGCGACGGCGGCTGGATCCAGTCGTACGCATTGACGTCATTGGCCCCGTAGGTGGTGGCCGATGCCGTGCCCTCGGTCGATTCCAGCCGGTTGCCGATCTGGTCGTATCCGTACAGCCGTTTCTCGGCCAGAACCTCAGCCTGCGGGTCCGGCGTCGGGTCGTACTCGCCCGTGTACCGCCGGGAAGACGTCAGTTCGCTCTTGGGGTTGTAGCCCCAGGCGTTGAAGGCCGTCGCGGCAAACGCCGTCCCCGAGTTTTCGACGGATGTCCGCCTGCCGAGGTCATCGTTGGTGTAGCCGTACTTCGACACCTGGGTCGTGCCGACCTTGTTTTCCACCCATTCGATCAGGTCGCGGTTTGACTCGTAGTCCCGCTGGGTGCGGGCCAGGGTGGTGTCGGCGTCCGACTTGTACGAGGTGTACTCCAGCAGATCGCTGTTGGCCAGGCGGGCGTACTCGACGCCGTAGCCCGGCGTGCTCGGGTCGACGTATCCAGGCAAGCCCGGACCGGTGATCCGTTTGAACCGGCCGGTGCCGGTCAATTGACTGCCGGTGCCCGCCTTGTCGTAGTGGTAGGCTACGCCGTACTCGGTCCCAGTGCGGACGCCCCTGAATGCCATTAAATACTACTCCAAGACTACTATAGACACCCTCAATAAACGAACCTGTCCCGTTATCTTATTTTGCGTCAGATTCCCGTCGTCGTAAATAGGTGACTGTCCCTATTTATCCCTATTTATCCGTCCCGTTTTCTTATCCCGCGTGTCAAAAAACGAACCTGTCCCGTTTTCTTATCCATATTCCCTCATATTCCCTCATATTCGACTGTCCCTCATATTCGTCCCTCATATTCCTAGCGAGGTTGGGATGTCAGGGTGACTACGTCGCCTCCCTGCTCCTGCTCTGGGGCCGACGACGGGGCCGAGGTGGTTGCCGGTTGACTGGTCGCGGGTCGGCTAGTTGCCGGCCAAGTAGTGGGTGGCGCAGCGAATTCGGCTGCCCTCCTCGCAAACTGGTAGGTCCGACCGTCGGCGTCTTTCGATTCCTCGGTGCCAGGATACTCAGTCATGATCCGCTGGTTCGTCGCGATGCTCTTTCGCAGCCATTCTCTCGCTTCTTCGCCTCGCGACAGATAGGACAAGTTGTATTCACAGGCCCTGATCCACTGGAGGAATGACGCTCGGATCGAGCCTTTCACCGCTAGCCGATCCCTCAACAGGAGGTCCACGCCGGGCAACGTTCGATCGACTGACACCTCGCCCTTAGGCAGAGTCTCCAGCATAAGCTGGTACTGCGCCTCATAAAGTGCCCTGCGCCGTGCGTCTGGGGTTCCCTGTGGGGGCAAAGAAACATAGAGAAGCGGTGACTCGACGTGAGAGGCGAGGGCACCCTGCCACGAAGCGCCGTGCCGGTGCCGGAGTTCTCGCAGGGCCGGGAGTACCGAGGCGGCCAGTTCCGAACTCTGACCATGCACCAGGCTTCCGACCCATAGGATCGCCGTCAGCCCTGCCGAGGTCTCCGGGAACACCTTGTTCACTTCAACGAACTGCTCAATTGCCACAAGTCGCGAGTGCAAAACACGCTGCATCTCGCTAGGGGTCAGTTCGCGGTTGGGCCCAGCCCGTTCATTCATCTCAGCGGATGTCTTTACATATGCCTGGTAGAAATCCACCGCCTTCTGGAGTCTGTCGTTGGCTTCTCCAGAGGCTTCAACTCGCTGAGCCACTACGAGAGTTAGCTTGCCGCTCACCTCGTAAGGTCTCGCGGGGTCGATCCAGACTCCAGAGGTGGGCTCTGCAGGCATTTTAGGGTCGGCGCCGATTCCGGGGCCGGACACCCCGAGGACACATAGGATTCCCAGGACACGGCTCATCTGGATCGCCTTTCGTCTTCTCATAAGGGCGCCTACCATTGACTCTGCGGAATCATCTTGATCTCTGGTCGCGCAGGGTTGGTTGCGATATCCCAGTAGTAGTATACACCATTTCCCGGCCCTCCGCTCAAATCTATCGCGGCGGCGTTCCATACGCGGCCTGGTCCTCCCTGTTCATCCGGGCTCGCCCTTACGTGGAGTTTGTCAGGATCCATGTCTGCGTTCGCATTCAGCCATGCTGTCGCAAAGGACTCACCGCCGAGCCGGGTACAGAAATGACCAACGATTTGAGCCGTGTAGTTGTTCGGCCCAGGATAGACATTGTCAGACGGCGCTTTCCAGTTGTACCCTGCAATGTGCGTTGGACCGGTCTGAGCCCATAGGATTCCATCGTCCTCACAGGCAGAACAATCCCGGTTGGGATCGTTGATATTGATCATGGAACAGCCCGCGATGATGACATGCTTCACGTCCGGGCTCCACTTGGCGTCCGCCGCCGCTAAACCATTTTGCGCGTCCGCGGCAAGCAGTCGCCCAACCCCGTCGCCGGTGTAACGCCGATTGAATCCGTGCCCGGAGTAGTAGAACCAGTCGGCCTGGTTTTGGAGCTGGCCCGGCACGTTGGCGAACCCAGTTGCATTCAGCGCTGTGGCCCGCACCTTACAGTAGACCACTCCTGCGGAAGCGAGAAACTGTTTGTTGATTACCGATTCCGGGGGCCACAGCGTCTCGTTGCCCGGGCCTCGTGCCTTCCCCCGTTGAGCAGATGCCAGACCGCAGCCATCAAAGGCATCCGAATCTGCCCGATTGGACGAGGGATTGTTCGGATAGTCCCCCGACTCAGGGGGTGTCTCGTCGAATGGCGGGTCAGCAGACGAGTCAGCACTTGCCTGCTCAGGGACGGCATCCTCACCATCGGCAGTCCAACCTTGGCTCAGCATGTCCACCCAGGGAACGGAGACACGCAGTTCCTTGCCGGCGTCAACAAGCGCATCGGCGTCCTTGAGGCTCAGCGGCTGCCAGCTCTGATTGTCGAAGGTTATCTCAACGGTTATGTCAGATTTCTGCTGAACCGCCTGATCCAACTTGACACGTATGCGCAGTTTTTGGTCCTTCAACACGACGTCACCGAATGGCGAGATGTCACTGTCAGTCCAGCCATCGGTGTAAGGCTTCATCAAATGCACGCGGGGAGGCGGACCGTTCGCCCGCTTCGTCTCCGTACCCCCGTCGCAGCCGACGGAAAGAGTGGAGAGTGCTGCTGCGAGCAGGAGCAAGACACCCGACGGGGCTACGCCAAACCGGACTACTCTGACCGCGAGACGAAACACCGGGATACATCTCATCGCATTCACCATCACTTGACCACGCGTACTTTACCAGGGAACGGCGCGTATACCGCAATACGATCCGAGTAGACTCCCTCGAGCGACCGGTTGTCCACGAAGATGATACGCCTCCGACCTGCGCCTGTGTTCAAATAGGTGTAGAGCGTACTCTGTAGTGTCCCAGGCGGTTCAAGTCGCAGGGTCAGGGCCTCGCTGCCCTGTTCGAAACCGAAGACGCTGAACGACTTGATGGCCACCTCCGTCGTCGCGTCCGGGAGCTGATCGCTTTTCACGTTGATTCCATTGACCGGCACCAGCACCCGAGCGTCGTGAAGGTATGTTGCGGGGGCATTGGTAACATCCTCGCCTGTTTCCGCGTGCAGGATGTCAGTTTCCGACGTTTCCAAGAACGTTGAGCCATCGAGAACTCCGATGGCGGCGCTCGGTGTGACACTGAAGGCGAGGCCGTGGATGCGGCACTTGATGGAGGCCGTCTCGATCGCAATGTCGCCGCGAAGCACGCCGGGAGCCCGGAAGATCACGCCCAGGTTGAACAGAAAGCAGATATCGCTGGAGGTGTCTTCGCCGAGGATGATCGACACTCGATCCGGATAGGCAGAGTCGAAATGCGCCTGATGCTCGCTGGTGAACTCACATGTCTTGCAGTAGCCGGTCGGCTCGAAGGTCCCTCGGAATGAAATCGCCTCGGAACCGTCGAAAATGCCCAGCCCGGTCGGCGACGCCTCGAAATCGATGCGCGTGCCGACGGGACCAGAGCCCGGGCTGGCTGTCAACGCGATCACCGTGACCTGGACGGTATCCAGATGGACGTAGCCGGCCGGGCCGTCGCCGTCGGGGTCCAGCATGAAGGTGATCTTCGCGTCGCCAAGGGCCTGTGAGGCCTGGACGCCCTCGATGTAGAAGGTCATTTCGTGGCTGGCCGGAGGGTTGCCGGGATCCGGCTGGAGGTTAGGGTCCCATGGCATGAGCGTTTTCAGGTCTGTGTAGAGGCCGGGTTCTATCCAGTCACCCTGGCCGGTCGTCAGGGCACTGCGCCGGTCGCGAGGCTCGTCTCCAGGCTTCTTCCACAGCCGAATCCTCCCGATGCTCCACACGTTGGGGTCCGGGCTGTCTGCTGAGTAGTCGATCAGCACCCACGCCTGGTTGGGGTCCAGGTTGATGCTCGTCGGTGCGATCTTGACCTTGAGCATGACGAAGTCGTCTTCCTCGTACGTCACGTCATCACCCAGAAAGATAGGATTCTCGTCCTTATTATACCCATCGTCGTAGTCCAGGATGCCGTCCTGGTCGTCGTCGTCGTCGTTAACCAGGACAAACCGCCCCGGCTCACCGGCCCGCAGATCGGCGCGGATCAAGAGGGCGTCCTTTAGCAGATTGCACGAATAAGATGCTCCGGTCGTGGGAATAACCCTCCGTCGGGGAGGAGTTATAGGCTCCCTCGGGCGGCAGACTGCCTTTCTGCTGATTGCCGCGGATCTCTGAGGGCGATTGTCCTGCCTGGCAAGCGGAATCAGTCGCCCGGTGCAGTTGTCGAGGCAGTCTGTCGCAGGAGTCTGTCGGCCTTGGCTGACCACTTCGGATCAGCTTTCATTTGCTGCAGAAACGTCTGCCAGCGAGGTGACCGGGATACTGCCGATCGCACTTGCTGTTCAGCGCTGGAACGCATCCAACCCTGAAGCTCGTCGAGCGCTGTCGATATTTCGTCCACTGCCGTTTCGGTGGGCTCAACCTCCAGCAAGAACGCAAGGCTTGCCCAGAGTATGCCCTCGTCACCGCTCTTGCTCGCCGTCGACAGGCAAGCGGCTACCACTGGAACCGAGTCCCTGCTTCTGAAGGAGCGAACCACTTGCAGAAGATTCGCCTTCATTTCGGGAGAAGATGCCCTGGTTACGGCCTCTTCCCACGCTGGAAGGTATTTCGGATCCAGCGGTGGCCGTTGTCTCGGATCGCCGCACGCAAACACAAGCTCGAGGGTTTGCCCCGGCTCCACGTGGTACTGGCGCTTCAATTCCGCGATGCGGGTGTCCAGGTCGGCGTAAATCTGATTCAGAGACGGCATGTCCCCATCCGGGAGCGAGTTGATTCGTTGGCGTATCCGCAGAGCCTCCGTACGGAGATCTTCGTAGAGTTTGCCGTTTCTCTCGATGGCAGCCCGTACCTGCGGCGCTAACAGCTCTGGGTCGTCTATCGGCTTGAGTGCAATGCTTGGTCTTCGCTTTCCGCTCGCCAATGGTCCGTAAATCCGCCCTGTAGGATTCTCGACTGGTGTCAGAAAAGGCTCCACCTTCTGAAACTCCTCGGGGTGCTCAATTCTCCGGCAGAGAACCTGTGCGACTCGCCGTTCCAGTTTCGTATGTGTTTCGGAACTGGCGATTGCCCGCAGATCGGGGAGCATTGACTTGCTCAACCCCGCTATTAGCTTGTCGAAGTCCGGCCAAGCGTTGGGCCTGTCTGCCACAGCTTTGCCTGTGGGCGCCTGGCAACAGATCGCCACCGCTTGGTGTACAACCTCTTCCGCGCTCGAATTGGCCCATGCGATGCGGAGCCCTCCGGCTAGAAGAGCCACTGCCATCCAGAACGACTGATTGCCAAACCTCGGAATCGATTTCATGGCTGATGCTCCCACCAATTGAACGAGAACAACGTTCTGACCTCGCCACTTGCGCAATGGACCTCGCCTTCAAGCCTATGATATCCATCCCAGTCATCAGCGAAGTGCGTCATGCCGCTGCCCATAATAGCGGTAGTTGCTGCCTCAAACACATCCACCGCTCCGGATCTGGCCCCAAACTGCTGTGGGTACACGATGAGCGAGCCGGTTGCTGCCAGCCCGTTCGCCAATCCCGGCGTGAACGCCGCGTTGTGGCGGGCGGCCAACGTGCCGCTCGGACCAAAGAAGATCGTAGGAAGAGCAATGAAGTCATCATCGCTGTCCCCCGAGAGTGAATCGTCCGCGGTGGTGGTGTCGTGGAGCAAGTACCCGCTGCCCATGGAAGTCTGGATTTGAGCGCGGACCCCCTCGATCCTGCCTTGAGCGGCCGTATTCAGAGACCAGAGGTCAGTGTCATGCAGAACTTCATAGACCGCCATTGCGGCCGGGAAATCAATTTCGCTCGTTCCATCATAGCCTGTCCAGTTCTTTGAGTTGGTAACGATAAGGTAACGAGTGCCGGAGCCTGGCTCTGTAAACCAGCCACTGGGTTGGTGGGCGAGATGCGCGCTCCCGAAGGTGAGGCCGTAGATACCCGTAGCAGACGCGATCTGTGATGTGGTGTTGAATACCTGCGCCACACTGATCCACCCGATTCCTTGACCGGAAACGTGCCCGACCTGCCCCGCTCCCGTTCCGCTAAAGAGACGCACCCACTCCCAGCCTGAACCCCTGAAGTCGCGTCCGCTCGCGGAAGCTTCGCCGCCGGCCATGCCCTGTACCGAGAAAGCCGACGCCGTCACTGTGTCGGTAATGGGCACGTTGCCCGCCGTTCCCAGCGCGTTGTTGATGACGATCAGCGCGTCGGAACCGTCGGCGTATGGCGTGACCCCCATGCCGGCCGCGGCAATCGTCGACTGAAGAGCGTCTCTGACGTCCGCCGCGGTGCCGGCACTGACAATATCGACTTGCACGTGACCGGTATCGACGCCGTCACCAGCCTTATCGAATTCGAATACCTTGGTCGTGGTGCCGTCGGAGAGGGTCACAGTCTCGCCATCCGAGATGTCTCCGGAAGCGACGCACTGGACCCGCCCATGCGCCGCTCCGTCGAAGAGCCACACCATCGACGTGGTCGTTATCGCGTTCGACGCCGTTCCGCTGGCCTGTGCCCCGGTCGCGAACACGGCCGCATCCTCACTCGGAGCGGCGATGCCGCGGGCAGAATCGCCCGTCGTCAGGAGCTGATGGGCGTAGTCCGGGCTGGCCATCACGATCTTATATCCGCGGGCCCCGCCGGGAACCGCACACATGATCTCGTCGATGTGACCGACGGCCAGCCAACTGGTATCGGCGACGATCGGCTCCTGAATGGCCGTGGAGCCGGCGATACGTTGAGCTTGGAGGAAACTTCTTAGTCGGGTACTCATCGTGTTCCCCACGATGATGCGCCCCAGCGGCCAATCGTCCGAGTAGGGGATGATTTCGAGGTTGCCGCCGAAATCGCCAGAGTCGGCCCCGTCATGGGTACAGGTATTCCTGAAACGGTATACCCCCCGTTGGGGGCCCAGCAAGCTGCTGGCGGGCCAGCCTGGCTGCCCTCGATAATACGGCATCCGCATGGTCACGTGCATCTGCAATCCGGGAATCGAGGTCATCCCAACCTGAACATGATCCTGGAGCCACTGCCCACCGCCGGACGAAACGCGATGCGCCAGAGCACCAAGCGCCGTCGCGATTGGATTAGCCTCCGTCCAGGTGTGGAGCCAGACCTCCTGACAAGCCTGCGTGTTCGGCAGGAGCAGGTACGGAGCCACGGCCAGCTGGACAGTGTCGACCTTGAGGATCTTGGCGGGGTTGATCGTGGTCGCACCTGTGGTCAGTTGGACCACCAACTCGACTTTGACCCGGCCGTCAAACTCGTAGGACGGAGACCTCGTCTTGTGCCCCCGCAGGAACAGGGCCTCGATACCCAAGTCTACATCTAGCGTCGGATTCACCAGGGCCGTGATATCCAAGGATGCGTCTCCCGAAGCACTGCTCTGAGCGGTCCAGCCAGGCCAGTCCGCACCGCTACTTGTCTTGAGAACGTGTTTGCCTTCGGCGCGTTCCTCAAAGATATGGACCGCCTTGAGATCGTCGGCATCCATGCGGAGGAAGAATTGAAGCCCGGTGGTGGCAAAACCCGGAGCCCGGACGACAAGATGCCCGATGTCCGGCACGTCTCCGGGCTCGATATCCGTGTTCTCGTCAATGGGCTGGCCTTCGTTGTTGAAGCTGACCGCGTCAGGGTGACCGTTCGCGTCATCGTCGTCGTAGTTGGTCATGAACAGTGCACCCCTGTCACGGGTGATCTCGTCTTTGCGCGATTCATCAAGCAAGTGATTGACGGTGCCATCACGATCGGTGTCAACATCCAGACCCACGCGAATAACCGTCACCTGCACGGTATCCCGATGCACGAGTCTGTAGGACTTCGGCCCATCCTCGTCCGGATCGATCCACAAGCTTGCCTCGATTTCAACTGGGCCGCTCGATGGGACCTCCAGGCCCTGCATGTACCAGGTCTGGGGCAAAGCATGATCCGTCCACGGTATTTCAGCGACATCTCCGCCCCATACATGGAAACCGCTTTTGTTCTTGTTCTGCCAGATGTCGATGTTCGCAGGCACGTTCAGCAACCACTTGACGTAGTCAGGGTTGTGGGGTGTGAAATCCGGAGCTGTGAATTTGATTTCTACAAGATCGTCCTCGTCCTGAATCGGCCCGACTTCTAACACGGAATTGTCTAGCTTGCCGTTCTTGTTGTCGTCGTCGTCATTGACCAGAACGTACCGCCCCGGCTCACCGTTCTTCTCCTCGATCCGATCCTCGGTCATCGGGTCGGCCGCATCCGGCCCATAGGGGGCGTTGGTGTTGGTGTTATCGCTGTCCACGTCGACGTCGATCTGGACGACTGTGAAATTGACCCAGTCCTCGTACAGCTTGTGGCCGTCGTGCCAGAATTCCAGGAGCATCTGTGCTTCGCCAGGCAAGATGCCCTCCACGTACAGGGCCCATCCATAAATCGGGCCCTGGCTGTGGAGGTAGTTCGCAGCCAGATCGTAGTTCTCGTCGATCAGCTTCCAGCACACGTTCTCGCCCGTCGCCGGACAGGCGGCGTCACAGCTTCCCCAACGGATGGCATACACCCGCAGATGGTCGCGGCCACCCTTCAAGTAGAGGTCACACTCTCCGTAGAAACTGTCGCCCCCGGGCACGAGCGACACATAGACTGGTTCGAGATCGTTGGTAGGAACGACAGCGTACTGACCGGCAGGACAGGGCTTCTTTGAGGCCTGCGGGGTCTCGAAGTCTTCCAGATCGTCCTCCTCGTCGAAATTGTCGTTCATGCCCACGTAAAGCCCCGACAGATCCGACCGGTCCTCAATGATCTCGTCCGCCCCGTTGTAGAAACCGTCATTGTTCGAGTCCGCACCCAGATTCGGTCTGACCACCGTCACCTGCGCGGTATCCGCATGGACGCAGCCGGCCGGTCCTGGGCCATCGGGGTCGATCCGGAAGGTGATGTCCGTGTCGCCGAGCGACCCCGAGGCGTTGACACCTTCGATGTAGAAAGTCATCTCGTGGCTGGCCGGAGGGTTGCCGGGATCCGGCTGGAGGTTAGGGTCCCATGGCATGAGCGTTTTCAGGTCTGTGTAGAGGCCGGGTTCTATCCAGTCACCCTGGCCGGTCGTCAGGGCACTGCGCCGGTCGCGAGGCTCGTCTCCAGGCTTCTTCCACAGCCGAATCCTCCCGATGCTCCACACGTTGGGGTCCGGGCTGTCTGCTGAGTAGTCGATCAGCACCCACGCCTGGTTGGGGTCCAGGTTGATGCTCGTCGGTGCGATCTTGACCTTGAGCATGACGAAGTCGTCTTCCTCGTACGTCACGTCATCACCCAGAAAGATAGGATTCTCGTCCTTATTATACCCATCGTCGTAGTCCAGGATGCCGTCCTGGTCGTCGTCGTCGTCGTTAACCAGGACAAACCGCCCCGGCTCACCGGCCTTCTGTTCGATCCGGTCTTCAACGTTGGCGGCCGGGGGCGTTGCCGGGGGGGCGTCCGGGCCGAAGGGGGCCGTGGTGTTGGTATTATCGCTATCCACGTCGACGTCGATTTTGACCGCAGAAAGCCGGATCTTGTCGATTCGCCTCCGGCTGTCGTCGTTGTCGATCTTGCCCTCGAGCTGGATGGTGACCGTTCCGGGCTTGAGCCCTTCTGCGTAGAACGAGGAATCCGTTCCGTAGCCGGGAATGATGTTCTGCCCGAGCAGCAGTTGCTCGTACTGGCTGTTGTGCCACACCCAAAGCCGCACGATTTCGCCGGGAGACACGGTCATCTTGGCGGATACCCTCTCCTCAAATGAGTCACCGCACATGACGTCGTAAGTGCCACTCCAATATGCCTCATACACAGTCGCGGTGCCCATGGTCCAGCACATTTGGGCCAAATCATTCAGTGCGGGTTGTGAAGTGTTGTCGAGAATGCTCACGTCCTCGGCGTCCTCCGTTTCCTTGCCCTCGTCGAAATCGTCGTTGACACCGATGTAGAAGATCGCAGGGTCGCCGGGTTGACACGGGTAGTCATCCGGGTGCTCGCATCGTTCCAGGTCGTTCCCGCTGGAGCACCCGCAGGGGCTTCCGGGGTGGCATGTGGGGTCGAGGGTATATGGGCCGCGAAGATCGAGGTCTGCGACGGCGAAGTACCGCGATGCAGTGGTATAGGGGTTGTATGGCGAAGCTTCCAGACGCGCCAATTGGAACCTGGGCCGCATCGGTTGGACGTAGAAATCATGGCTGCCAGGCAGGGCGAGCCATCCCTTCGAGGGATCACTCGGCAACGGCATGCTGTAGCCCGCACAGCTTTGGTACGACGGCAAGGTCGGCTGGATGATCTCCTGAGGATACTCCAATGGGCAGGCGATGTCGTTCTCCACAAATCTCGAGTCGTAGAAAAGCTCCAGTTGGTAGCAGACGGCTGGGGCTGCGCTCGATCCGACGACATGGACGCGCACGACATCACCGAGCCAGGTCAGGTCCGGCCAGACACAGATATCGACGTACCGATAGGTGCCCCAGTAGGAACACGGACAGCAGGAGTGGTGATTGGGGATACATCGCTCTTCGACCGGATCACAGTCTGCGCACTCGCCACAGAAGTAACCGAAACAGGGGCCGCACGCGGCGGCCTGGTCGGGCGACTGCCAGCAGGCAAGTAGTGCGATCAGCACATAGGGAAGAACATGCGCTCTGCGTGAGCCGGCGTCACGGCCGAGTGATCCGACGGTGGAAGCATGCGTGTACACGGTTCGTTCCTCTCACGACTGCCTTTGTGGTCCTGCACGTCTAACGTTTTCCGGAGGTGCCCGACAGGCCTCCGGTCGCTTCGGCGGCTACTGCTCCGGCTTGCCTTGCATGATCGCCGCGCCCTGCTCGGCCAGCTTCTTGACGCTGGCCGGAACGTGTGTGGTATAGAGCTCGATCACGCTCTCGTGTCGCCCGTCGGGCCAGCGGGAGCGGATCTGATCGAGGTACTGCTGCGCCAGATCGGGCCGACCCAGATTTGCCAGGGCATAGCCGTAGGCATGGCCCAGTGAGGTAGCGCAGAGTCGCTCGACGTTCTTGTCCGTCGTTCCCGCGTAGTCGTCTGCCAGGTTGACCATTTGCCGGATCGCTTCTTCTGCCTGGCGGTTCCAGGAGAAGGCCCAGGCTCGCACGTGCCGGGCCAGTGCGTGTTGGTACTCGGGAGCGTCCGGATCGAGGGCCGCCATCAGACGGTCGGCGGCCTCGATGGAAAGGCTCTTGCGCCCCGTCAAGATGGCGATTCTCCCGAAGCCCCTGACCGGCGACCCCACGGCGTCATGCACCAGGGTCGGGTTCGTCGGCCGTGTCTTGAGGACTTCCAGGCAGTACTGGAGCAGAGCTTCCGCGTCTTCCTGCGTCTGGATAGCTCGCATGGTCGCGCCGATGTAATCCAGGGTGACGCGCTCGGCCTCCAGCGGATCGGAGGTCAACTGGAGCATGAGCCGGTATGCTTGCGCGGCTTGCCGATACTTCTTGAGACCCTCACAGGCCTGCGCGACTTGTTTCAGGGCCGCCGGTTTCCTCTTGTTGTCCGGGAACCCGTCGAACAGTCGAGTCAACTCGGCGGCGGCCACCTCGTCCTGGCCGGTGACATACTTAACGATCACCAGCGCCGATTGGGAGAAGACGGCCTCCTTGCGGTCGCCGAAGTTGTCCACCACGTACCGATAGATGCCCTCGGCCAGCTCGTTCTGCTTGGCCACATGGTAGTCCCAAGCGATCTCGTTCATGCGGCGGATGAAATCGGCTTGAGCCGAGTAGCTGGTTGCGAGTTGATTGACCATGCGTTGTGCCGTGTCGTAGTCCGCCAGGGCAATGCTCGAGCGGGCCAGGCCGGTCATCAGGTCACAGGTCCGGGCACTGCCGGGGCAGTAGCTCAAGGCATGCTGGTACAACTCGCAGGCCCGAGCGTGGCTATCGCTGGCTCGGTGCTCATCCGCCAGGACGCACAGCGCGTCGGCCAGCGCGTGCTCGCTGTCGCGGCACGCGTAGGCGGCAAGCAGTTGGTCCTCGGCCAGCCCGGCCGCCAGCCTGTCGTTCATCGCCCGGTAGGCCTGAATGATGCGCTGGCGGGCCTGGATGGCCCGGCGTTCAGTGTTCCATGAGGGAGTATTCGTCTGGTACATCTGCTCGGCCGTTTGCAGATAGCCCAAGGCTGTGGCGTATGCCTCGCGGCTCTGTTGCTCTCGAGCCCGGGCGAAGATGGCTGCTCCGATCCCGGCGGTCAGCTCAGCCAGATCGTCCGAGGGGGGAAGGGTGTTCTGCAGTTCCTGAAAGAGACTGTCGACCGCAGGGTTGCCGCTGCGGGCGTAGAGCAGTGCCAATTCCTTCTTGATCTCCAAGGTGGCCGATGAATCGGGCCAGCGGCCGACGTGGTACTCAAAAAGCCGGATGGCCTTCTTGGTTTTCCCGGACTTGGACAGAACGCGGGCGGTCTCAAGTACCGTCGCGGCCAAGTCCGGATGGTCCGGGCCTTGGGCGATGAGGATATCGCACTCGGTCACCGCTTGGTCCCACTCCTTGAGGGCCAGTTTGATCGACACCAGTCTGGCCTGAGAGGTCCAAGCCTCAGCCGTCCCAGGATAGGAGGAGATGATTGCACGGTAGATGCTCTCAGCTTGGGCGTAGTCCGCGTTGTTCTCAGCCGCCACAGCCAGAGCCAACGGTTCACCCGGCACAGGCGGCGGCAGGGGCTCGTCGGCATGTACGCGAACATCGGCGGGCCCCCAATGGATCAACAGGAAAACCGCCAGACAAAACAAACCAGCCGCTGCTGTCAGAAGGATAAGGCGTTTCATGCGCAGACCTCCCATGCATCCGCTGCCATGAAGGAAAGGAGGCTGCGGATCGCAGATTGATTGTAGGCAGGAGTAGGAGTAAGAGTAGGAGTAGGAGTAGGAGTAGGAGTAGGAGTAGGAGTAGGAGTAGGAGTAGGTTCCTGCGCCTACGATCTACTCGTCCTTCCAGCTACTCGAGACTTCGCCCAAATAATACACCAAGGCTGTTCATCTGTCAATGGACTTTTTCGGAAATTTTGATGCAATCCGGCTGAAACCGCCTGGACAACCTCGGTCGAGCGCCTATGACTGTCAAGAACCTTTCTTCTTTGCCCTTTCAAAGATCTTCTTGGTTCCCGCAGACATCTCCTTGAGGTGCTTGGGATTTCCGCTCACGATGGTGGG